>JAUZPI010000002.1 GCA_030706015.1 Bacillota bacterium | reverse complement strand
TATCAGCTAGGGCTTATTAAAGTGCGCAATTTTTTATTTATAGAGTATATCGTATCTTAAATCACTATACAAATTTCCACAAAACGTTAAAAGGAGGCTGCCGCCTCAGCATATTTTTTATGCTAATGCGACAGCCCCTTTAATCATGGTCTGGGTAACAGGATTTGAACCTGCGACCTCTAGAACCCCATTCTAGCGCGCTACCATCTGCGCCATACCCAGATATTGCATTATTTTTATAAGATTACAAAATAGTAACCCCACAGAAATATCATAATATCTTGATTTCAAAAAATCAAGTGCAGGTATGAAAAAAAGTGGGGTTTTTTAGCAACTTATTTATTTACCTTTTCTTATACTTCCTCTTATTAACCCTATAGATAGCGTACCAACAATTGTAGCTACAGTTGCAATTAACACTATTACTTCGAAAACGTTCATCTTATCATCTCCTAACTTTGTTGATTCAGTTGATTTAATGTAAAATATAAAGTATACAAGGTCCAAAAATACTATTCCTACTTATTTAAAATAGCATCTATACTATTAAAATATTCACAGATGACTTTATTGATATGAAAAGAGGAAAGGCACATTAGAAGCAAGTTTTTTATTCTCGGCCATACTTTGGGTAACCCTTTAAATACTTATTAATATAATATTATACAAAAACTCAGGAATTTTTTGTCAAATCCTGAGTTTTTAATATCATCTTTTCATTACCATAAAAAAATAATCCGTGCCAAATTCCTCGTTAAATTTTCTTTCTGCCTCTCGTAATTTTTGCTCCTGCTGCTCTCCTAAATGGGCATACTCTAATTCCTTAATTTTTTCTAAATATTGCTTTTCCATGTTCCCAGCACCTCCAACTTAATTATTCCCTTTTTTAATATTATTAATAAAGATTTTTAATACCTTGGAGAACTGAGAAAAAACCAATGTATTAGCGGCTAATATTAACTACCTTGATTTTTTTGTCAAAGAACGTAATATCATATCTATTGCTCTTTCACAATCCTTATCCTCATTATCTAGCGCCCAAGCTGTATTAAAATATAGCAGAGCTTTCTTATTATCGCCTATCTTGGCATAACAGTATGCAAGATTAAAATAAAACCTGCTATCTTGTTTTAATTCAATGGCTGCCTTTAAAAATGCAATAGCATCTTCATATCTTTGGAGCTTTATTAAACACATGGCACAATTATAAATTAAAGCTGGTTCATTTTGTTTTGTAGTTAATGCTTTCATATAAGCATTAAGTGCCATTCCGTAGTCTTTCTTATTGTAATAAAATTCGGCTTTCTCAAAATAATCCATTTCAACCACCCTTAAATTCGAACTTAGAGTTCAAGATAAACCAGCGTCTTACTTATATATACCAATACTATATGAGTAATAACCTAAATTGTTACACTAGCATATTATGAAATGATATTATTTTTTTAGGAGAAAAAATGTATTTTAGAATTAATAGCTATTCCAGAACAGCTGCAGTAAATTATGCATTGAAATATGCTCTAAAACCAAATCCCGACTATAGATATTTTCCTGTTGTTGCTGACACCAGCGGTGATTGTACAAATTTTACTTCCCAATGTCTTTATGCTGGAGGAGCACCTATGATTTATAATTCAAATTACCCATGGTGGTATAAGCATAATTCTTATAATAAAAATCTGGATACCTGGTCAGTTTCCTGGACAGTTGCTCACTCCTTCTATTGGTTTTTAAAGGTTAACAATCAGAATAACTCTGCAGGCGCTAAAGGTTTAGAAGTAAATAATGTGAATCTTTTAGAGCTTGGAGATCTTATATTTTACGAAAATGATAATGGTATGATATTTCATTCCGCAATTGTAACAGGTACTTCTTCTGAGGGTCCTCTAATTTCACAACATTCTTTCGAGGCTGCCAATATATCTTATTTAAAAAGCTGGAAATCCAGACATATGCATTTTTTAAAAATAAGAGTTTGATTTTAGATACCATTCAAAAAAAGATTATCAAATTTTAATTTAATTCATATTATGATATTGTAGTGAAATTTTTGGAGGTATATAAATGGAATATAATATTAATCAAAACAGGGCTCCAGAAGATGATTCTTCTGATATGAAGGATAAGATGCATGATGAAAATATGGGTGCTCAAGGTATGTACCAAATGCCTTATGGTACTCAACAGATGCCTTATGGCATGCAGCAAATGCCCTATGGTGCGTATCAGATGCCTTACGGTGCACAGCAAATGCCTTATGGAGCATATCAGATGCCTTATGGGGCACAGCAAATGCCTTACGGTACTCAACAGATGCCTTATGGCACTCAACAAATGCCTTATGGTATGCAGCAAGTACCGTATTACTGTCCAATGATGCATCGCTCTGCAGATATGAGCAGGCAGGCTAATTTATTACCTTTATTATTTTTCGGATTAGGTGACGGTTGGCCTTATTATCCTCCTTATTGGTATTCTCCATTCTATGCTCCTTACTATCATCCTTATCATCATCCTTATTATTATCCTCACAAATATCCTTGGCATAGGCAGGATGAGGATGAGGACTTAAACTTTGATTACGAAGAATAAAGAATAAAAAAACATAATTTTCCTACAATGCAAATAAACTATTAATTTTATTTTAGCTTCCTCTATCTGCTTAACTTTCCTAGCATATATCTATTTAAACTGCACAATCTATTACTGCAACAAAAAAATTTAATAAAAAGGAGTGGAATAGATTATGTCAAGCAGAAGAAATAGAGTTTTAATACCTGAAGCTAGAGAAGGTTTAAATAGGTTTAAAATGGAAGCAGCGCGAGAAGTAGGTGTTCCACTTTCAGAAGGCTACAATGGTGACCTAACTTCAAGAGAAAATGGTTCTGTTGGTGGTCAAATGGTTAAAAGAATGGTTGAAGAATACGAAAGAAATTTAAAATAGTTTCCATAATATTATATATAAGTCGCATGGAATATTCCATGCGACTTTCTATTGGAGGGTATTGAATGGATATACAAATGAATAAAGCTGACAAAGAAACCAAGAATTCTCGAAACAAGAACAAAGAATATCAAGGGAATCTAACCTCCCATGAAAATGGCATGAAGGTATATGATGCTGTAAGAAAATTTGAGTTTAATCTAATAAAAAAATAATTTGGCACCTTTGACATAATAAGAACCCTATTTACGGCCTTAAAGAAAGAATATTTTTATAGTTAAGAGTAATACTAAGTGAAGAAATCAATAAAATACAATAATTAAAGGGGGCGTTATTTATGGTTGGCTTGATATTAAAAATTATACTTTGCCCATTAGTAGTAATTCTTTCTGATTACCTGCTGGCAGGTATTTACTATCCAACAGTGTACGAAGCTATTGCAGTAGGTTTTGTTATTGCAATTATTGGTCACCTTATGGAGCTAGTAATATTAAAGAGAGGAACTGTTTGGATTAGTGCTGCGGCTGATCTTGTTGCTGCATTTGTTGTTATATACCTAAGCCAGTACTTTATTACAAGGGCTGTGATAACTGTTGGCGGTGCTATAATAGCTGCCATTATAGTAGCTATAGTTGAATATGTAGATCATGTATTCTTAGTAAAAAGTGATAGAACAAGAAAAACGGAGTAGGGATTCCTACTCCGTTTTTAATTCCACCAATGGAACATCCTCTATTTTATTTGTTCTTAGATTCTTTACTTTTACCAATCTATTATCTTCCTCTACATTATAAATCCAAACAGGATCATTTTTATAGGTTACGTTTATTACTCCATGAGATTCCTTAATAGCATGAATTTCCTCCAAGCGCATATTTTCATCTCCTTTAAGTAAAATAGAAGCATGCGCAGGCAGGTAAAAAAGTATCAAAAGCCTATACATGCTTCTTTTATATACATTAAAAACTATTTTAACCCTCTTACTGGTTTTCTCATATTTGTGTCCGGGTCCATTGTTATAGGATTTGCAGTTTTAGGATTTTTACCTCTGTTATCATTTTTTTTCTTCTTTTCTCCTTTTGTAGCCATAAAATAATATCCTCCTCAAAAACTATTTCTTATCTTTTTTCTTTGATGCTGAACCTGGTTTATTAGGACCATTATCTTTTCTTTTTATACCCATAGAAGAAAGCTGCTGATTCTTTTTTGCATCCACACTCATATACTGCACCACCCTTCCTAGAATATTTTCTCCATACAAATGTGTTTTATGCTACTATAAGACGTGTAACAATACTTCAAATCTATATTTCAACAGTATTAAGGATATATTTATCTAGCTATGCTTTTTGTGAATATTTTTTATTACGCAATTCCCAGTTGCATCATCATATGAAATTTGCTTGTTTTCACCTTCTAAAATCAAATTTTCATAAGGCAGATCAATTTTTATTCCTTTATCAGTAATAATTTTTAGTGAATTGTCACACATTATAATGGTGTCTTTTTGTTTATTTAAAATAAATTCTCCATTTTCATTTATTTTCATAACAATTCTCCTTTTCGTAGAACTAATTTGTTCTTATTTATTATATATTTATTACTAAAAAATATAGCTTCATTTTAATACCATACTATTACTAATAAGTTAAATAGAGATTTATCTTGTCCTGTTTTCCTCGTAAGCCTCTATTTCCCTCGAATATATTAATATTAAATGCGCAATATATTAGTGTAACATAAATAATCCAAAAAGGAGATGAAAAGCTATGTCAAACAGAAGCAATAGAGTATTAGTTCCTCAAGCAAAGGAAAAATTAGATCAATTTAAAATGGAATCAGCTAGAGAAGTAGGTGTTCCATTATCTCAAGGATATAATGGAGACTTAACTTCGAGAGAAAATGGTTCTGTTGGCGGTAACATGGTTAAGAAAATGGTTGAAGCATATGAAAATGGCTTAAAATAATATACTAGAAAGAACATATAACACATAGGCCCCTGCGCCTATGTGTTTTATTTTTTTCTAAACCTTCAATGGTTATACTTAAAAATAATACTATTTTGCTCCAATGCCGCTATTTATAATATAAACTTAATTTACCTTTCCTTTTTATCCTTAAGTTTTCTAGAATATATAACAAGAATTTACGCAATATATAAGTGTAACATAAATAATTCAAAAAGGAGATGTGAAAACCATGGCAAGTAGAAGCAATAGAATATTAGTACCTGAAGCTAAAGAAAGAATGGAGCAATTTAAAATGGAATCAGCTAGTGAAGTAGGCGTTCCATTATCTCGTGGATACAATGGAGACTTAACTTCAAGAGAAAATGGTTCTGTTGGTGGTAACATGGTTAAAAAGATGATTGAAGCCTATGAAAATGGTTTAAAGTAACACCATACTTATTATATAAAAGGCACTTATTTAAGTGCCTTTTTCATTTATCTTTGTTCTTCTTTTGTTCAGCCTTAAATTCAGCACTTCTTGAGTGGAATTTAGCGCTGGTTAAATCATTTGTTTGTTTCTTTGGTTCTTTTATTTTAGCCTTACCTTTCATTATAAATCTCCTTTCATGGTAAATTTTTAATGTCTTTCACCTTTAATCAAACCCTTAGTGGATTGTTTCTTCATTTCATCTACATTCTTAACCAAAGCTGCATCTGTATTTTGGTCATTTCCTCTCTTAGCTTTCTTTTTATCTTCTCTATGTGTCATAGGCTCATCTACTCCTTTCACAAAAATTATAGTATCCCATTAGTGTTTTTTTTATTCTAGATAATTTTAAACCTGACGCTTCCATAATATTCTTTTATACGATTAAACAAATTTTTTAATACTTGTTATGAAATTTTGCAAACACATTGAATTATTATGTGTCTGTGCTATAATAAGCCTAATAAATCAATTAGAATATGATGGGGTGACAGTTCATGAAAGTAAAATGTATTAATACTGATTTATGTGAAACATTAAGTGTAAACCGTGAGTATAGCGTTATAGAAGAAGGCGAAAACTATTATGTAGTTATCGACAATATTATGGACGAGCTTACTTGCAAAAAAGAACAATTTATCGTAGTTCAAGATGGGGATTTAGTGAAAAAGGCTAAGGCAACCATAAATGAACTTAACTATCAATTAACTTCAGAATGTGCTGACATTAAAGATTTCACAATAAGAAAAAATAACAAAGGTGAAATTAAAGAAATAATCATAAAACTTAAATATTAATTTGTAATTATATAAATGTAAGAGCTATAGGTAATAACCTATAGCCCTTATTTTTATGCTTCAACTATTTTTTTTACTAATATCTTCTTAATTCTTTTCTTTCGGATATTTAGAACCTTGAAATTGTAATCCTCTATGTTTATACTTTCCCCTTCTTTAGGAAATCTTCCTATAGCATCCAGAATCAAGCCGCTTACAGTATCATAATTTTCAGGATATTCTGTCTCAAGAAGCTCATTAAGTTCCGACATATTAAGTCCACCGTCTATTTCAAACTCATCATCGCCTCTTTTGTTTATTTCCTCTTCTTCCTCAGTGTCGTATTCATCATATATATTTCCTACTATCTGCTCCAGCATATCTTCTATGGTTGCAAGTCCTGCGGTGCTGCCATACTCATCTATAACAATGCATATATGTACATTCTTCTTTTGCATTTCTTTTAGTAAATCATCTATCTTAGCATATTCTGTTACAAAGAAAGGCTCACGTATAACCTGATTTAGATTAAAGGTATCGTCCTTTGAGTGAGATGCCATATAATCTATAATATCCTTTGCATAAAGAATTCCTACAATATTATCAATATCATCCTTGTAAACCGGCATTCTAGAGTATTTTTCAGTAGTAAGAACCGCTATTACTTCTTCAAAGCTACTTTCTATATCTAATGTAGTCATATCTGGTCTAGGCGTCATTATATCAGCCACAGTGGTATCATCAAATTCAAATATACTATTTATCATCTTGGTTTCCATTTCTCTAAAGATACCTTTTTCTTCTCCCACATTAATCATCATTCTAACTTCTTCTTCCGTAATAGCTTCCTCTATTTCTTTTTCATCTCCAAAAATCAGTTTAATAACAAAGTTTGTGCAAAAGGTAAGAGTAGTAACCAATGGTCTCCCTACAACGTTAACTATTCTTATAATTCCTATAACCGCAGAAGCAATTTTTTCAGACTTCTTAAGAGCTATCCTTTTAGGAATTAATTCTCCAAATAAAAGTGATATAAATGAAATAATAAATGTAACTGACACAAAGGCAATAGTATCACTAAATTGCTGAAATATCCTTATACTGCTATTATTAAGCATCTGTGCAAATCCCTTTGATAAGCCTACCGCTGCGGATGCTGATGTAAAAAAACTAGTGAGTGTAATTCCAACTTGAATAGTAGCTAAAAATCTACTTGGCTCTTTTAATGTATCTATCAGCAATAAAGCCTTTTTGTCCCCTTCACTAGCCTTCTTTTCCAAGGTTAATTCTCTTAAAGATACAATACTCATTTCTGCTGCTGCAAAAAAGGCATTAATTAATATTAACACTATGATGATAAGTATTTCACCAAGCAATCTTTAGCACATCCTTCCCAAAACTATAGTTGATATTATAATTATATCACAAAATTACAATTAATATTATATTTCTGTGGTTAAAGGTTTCTCATTAGTAAAATTATAGATTAAACTTAAAAATAATCAATAATTACTTCAATTTAATATAATACTTATGAGAAGGATTATACTTTCCAATTGATAATTAATACAATTGTGGTTTATTATCAATTGATAATGATACTTGCTAGTATTTACGGAATTTTGTTGATTTTAAAGCACATTTATTATATACTTAGCGTATTATGTATTATCAATTGATTAAACATTGATAATATAGAACTTTATTTCTTTGAATGGAGAGATTTAAATGAATAAGAATCAGGCTGCCTTTTTATCAATTATATCTAATACTATACTTATAATATTCAAACTATTTGCCGGTATATTTATGAACTCCATAAGCGTCATTTCTGAAGCTATTCATTCTTCTATAGATCTTCTTGCAAGTCTTATTGCTTATTTTTCAATTAAAAAGGCTTCTAAGGCTGTAGATGATGATCATCCCTTTGGTCATGGAAAGTACGAAAATGTATCTGGCTTCGTGGAGGCTTTACTTATTTTACTTGCTGCTGTATTAATAATTATTGAGGCCATAAAAAAACTAATTCATGGCTCTGATGTTGAAAACCTTAACGTGGGTATATTTGTTATGATAGCTGCAACCCTTGTTAATTTTGTTATTTCTTCTATACTGCTGAAAATATCTAAAAAAACTGAATCCATTGCCCTAGAGGCTGATGGCATGCATCTTCTTACAGATGTTATGACATCCATGGGTGTTTTTGTTGGTTTAATTATAATCAAAATAACTAAATTGCCATTTGTTGATTCTTTAACGGCATTATTTGTTGCTGCACTTATACTAAAGACCTCTATAGATCTAATACGTAAGTCTCTCAAGGATTTAGTAGACAGTAGTTTAGATACTGAAGATATAAACAAGATACTTAATGTATTAAAGCTTTATCCTGAAATTAAAAGTTATCATAAGCTAAGAACAAGAATGTGCGGTAATACCAGAGAAATAGACTTACACCTACAGATAGATGAAACTGAATCTCTTGTATCTGCACATAATTTGTGTAATGCCATTGAAGAAGACATAGGTAAAGTCTTTCCTAATTCCTACGTATTAATTCATATGGAGCCTTATATAAATAATAAATAAGCATTTTGTAAATATTAATACCATCAGAATTTTCTGGTGGTGTTTTTTTGTTATGTTAATTTGAATATATTGTTGTATAAGCTTGTACTCTATGTTAATATCATATTTGTTTGAAATTTTTCTTGCATTTTAATAATTAATCAAGCAACAATTCATGCAACAAGAGGTGTTTTTATGAGAAAAATAATCAATGAAATTTGTTTTTTATTAGTGGGCAGTATATTATCTTCTATTGCTACTGCAGCAATACTTATACCTAACAATATAGGATCTGGAGGAATCACAGGTATTGCTTTATCCTTAAATCACTTATTTGGCTATAAGGTAGGTTTACTTACAATTTTATTTAACATACCCCTTTTTATTTTTGGCTTTAGACTTCTTGGAAAAAAGTTTGCTATAAAAAGCGGTTGTATTGTATTTATTTCTTCAATAATGATTGATTTTCTGAATACATCCTTCAAATTTCCTCCTATTAATGATATGCTCCTATCATCTATCTTTTGCGGGGCTTTATTCGGGGTTAGTATGTCGATGATTTTTATGTACGGCGGCTCTACAGGAGGAACAGATATTCTTGCAAAAATTATAAATAATAAATTTAAATCCATACATCTGTCTACCTGGCTTCTAATTTGCGATATACTGGTTTATTTTTTAGTTGCCCTTGTTTTAGGACCACGCTCTGTAATGTATGCATTAATAATGAGTTTTATACGCTCAAAAACCATGGATGCTATGCAGGAAGGACTCTCCTCCTCTAGACAATGTATTATTATTTGCAATAAAGCCTCAGAAATCAATCATGCAATTAGTACAAAATTATATAGGGGAACCACAATGATTGATGCTGTTGGCGGCTATTCAAATACCCAAAAGAAAATCATTTATGTTGTTATCCAAAAAACTCAACTAAACAAATTAAAATCTGTGGTTAGAGAAATAGAACCAAATGCCTTCGTTGCAATTTCTCATGTGAACGATATTCACGGAAACTATAGATACAGCACTCCTGGTTTTTAATCCTTTAAAAATTCATATATTTATTAACGTAAAAAAGAGGAAGTTTAATACTTAACTTCCTCTTTTTTAACAACATTATTTATTATATCCCATTAAATCCTTAATTACTTCTCCTCCAATAATCATACCTGCTACTGGCGGAACAAAGGATATACTTCCTGGAATCTGTCTTTTAACAGCACATTTTTTAGTAGAAGCTCCTGTACATACACAGCCTTCCTTACAAGTTATTACCTCGTCCATTCTTGGTTTCATAGGTACCTCTTCAGAGTATAGAACTTTTAACTTATCTACTCCTCTTTTTCTAAGCTCATATCTCATAACCTTAGCTAGAGGACATACTTTTGTACTGTATATATCGCTAATTTTGAATTGTGTAGGGTCCATTTTATTTCCTGTACCTAAACAACATATAATTTTTATATTATGCTCCTTGCACCACATAACCAAAGATATCTTAGAGGATACTGTGTCTATAGCATCAACTACATAATCTGTATCTTCCCCTATTATTTCTGCTATGTTATCTTCTTTTACAAAAGTCTGATGTGTTGTTACTTCACAATGAGGATTAATACTTAAGATTCTTTCCTTCATTACTTCTACCTTTGGTTTGCTTATAGTTTTAAAAGTAGCGTGTATTTGTCTATTTATATTAGTAAGGCACACTGTATCATCATCAACTATTACAAGCTTTCCTACGCCGGCCCTTGCTAAAGCTTCCACAGTAAAGCTTCCTACTCCTCCTATTCCAAATACAACAACCTTGCTGTTTCTTAATTTATCTAAGGATTCTTTTCCTATTAGTAATTCCGTTCTTGAAAGGGAATGTTGTGCCATTTACGCTTCTCTCCTTTGTTTGTGCATCTAAATTGTAATTTACATCTAATAGTATACCAAATCTAAGCGAAAGAGGGCACCCCTTTTAATAATAAACACTAAGAACTCTGTTTATCCAATTAAAGATGTCCATGTATTTTCTCCCACTACCCCATCAGGAACCAACCCAACTCTAGCCTGATGGGCCATTACCACCATTTTTGTAACACTTCCATAAACACCATCAACATAGGTGCCTATTCTCCACTGCAAATATCTAACTGCTATAGTGTTTCCTATGCCAACCCTAAGTACAGGCTTTCTAAAAATCATATTTATTGCATTCCAAGTATATGTTCCTGGTATACCATCCACTGCAATTTGAATAATACTCTGAAATCTTCTAATAGCAGCAGTTGTCTTCGGTCCTAAAATACCATCTTCTTTTATAAATTCTCCTTTAGCATCTGTAATATCTAATTTATTCAATGC
The DNA here is from genome assembly GCA_030706015.1 of Bacillota bacterium. GTDB lineage: Bacteria > Bacillota > Clostridia > Clostridiales > Clostridiaceae > JAUZPI01. The sequence goes on along the minus strand of JAUZPI010000002.1, from coordinate 147,430 downwards.
GATTTGAAGCTGTTTAATATCGCTTATCTTTTCACTGTTTCTAAGCACTGACATATTTATTGAGTATCTATTTACTATACCTTTTACTATGGCATTAGCCATATCTTCTACATTAAATTTATTCATATCATGATTAGAGTCAATAAAACAGCATTGTATCAAAATTGCTGGAGCTATACTATTTCTTATTACGACTAATCTGCTGCCGTCCTTCACTCCTCTATTTACATATCCCAATTTACTTATCTCTTCTAATATCTTTTCAGCTGCAAATTTACCCACATCAGTCATAGCATAAGCTTCTGTTCCTGAGCCGCCGCCATCATTAAAATGGATTGATATAAATAAATCCACATTGTTTTCATTAGCCCTGTTAACTCTTTTAAATAAGGATTCCGAAATATTTTGTGCAGAATTTGGAGTACAATCTACAACTTCATTTCCTAAGGACCTTAACCTATCAATAACCATATTTCCAACTTGGTAATTAAGTATGTCCTCATTTTGATTTTTGATTCCTAAGGCACCTACATCTGGCGGACAATTATGACCTATATCAATGGCATATCTCATTTTTCTTCCCCCACCCAAATAATTAATTTAAAATAAACACCCCGGCTATAGCAATTAAAGTATACTATACTCTACAATATGCTTACTATTTCAAATCTATAACTTACATTTATCAATATGGTTTATATCATAATTTTGTCCTATCAAAAATACCTTATATTAAGATAGTATTTAAATTTATAATTAGAATTCAAGCTCATTATACATTAACCTTTGCAGTAAAACAGAATACTAAGGAGGGTGAATTATTTGAAAAAAAGAATAATTTTTATATTATTATTTATAACTACTTTATTTATAGTAGGATGCAATAATCCTCTGCAAGGTAAAAAGCCTAACAAATTTTATTATACTAATCTGTTAGCTAAGAACTTAACATTGGAATCCTCCTGTAATGGCGTTATTCTAGATACTAATTTTTATAAAGAACAAAAACTTTCAAACGATGACTTAGCCACAGTGAAAGGATTTGTTAAAGAACTTAGAAAACATAATTATATAGAAAAGCCTAAGGATCTTCCAAGTGCACCCCAATATAAACTTTACTTAAGCTTTTCGAAGGAGGAATATGTTATAGATGTATACAACGAGAGATATTTAAGTATCTATCCTTGGGATGGAGATTATCCAAGAGATTATTTAGACATGAAAGATATAAATACAGCTCATAATTTATATTATTTGTGCAAATATTTAATACCAAGGTAATAAACTTCTATGATTTAGGTTCATTTATATAAAAATTTGTTATATAATGAAGCTATTATTTCTAAATAAGTGCTGAGGTGATTATATGTACAAAAAAGGAGATTTTCATCTTCACACCAATGAATCTGATGGGAAGTTATCCCCAAGGCAATTGGTGAATCTTGCAAAAGAAAACCAAATAGATATTATGGCTGTAACAGATCATGATACTACTAAAGGCGTGCAGAATGCTATAGATGAAGGTAAGAAACAAGGAATAAGAGTAATTCCTGGAATAGAACTTTCTACACTTCATGAAGGTGAAAGTATTCATATTTTAGCCTACTTTAAAGATGAAAGCTTCAGAAAAACAAGCTTCCAAAACTTTCTGGAGGAAATGACTAACTATAGAGTAAAAAGAGCCATTAAAATAGTAGAAAACCTGGATAAGTTTTTTAATATCAAAGTTGATTACAAAAAAATGCTTGATAATGCAGAAGGCGTTGTAGCTAGACCTCACATCGCCAGGGCTATAATTGATGCAGGCTATCCTTATACAATTGATTACATTTTTAAACATATAATTCACAGCGAGAGTCCTGCCTACATACCCAATAAAAAACTAGGAATTGCGGAAGGTATAGAATTTCTTAGATCAGTTAATTCTGTTATTGTTCTTGCCCATCCTGTATTAATAAGGAAAAGCAATGTAGAAGATTTAATGAAATTTGATTTCGATGGTATTGAAGCAATTTACGGTCTTAATTCCCCTCAGGATACCGAAAGACTGGTAAACCTAGCAAATAAATATAATAAGCTAATAACAGCTGGTTCTGATTTTCATAATGACGATGCAGATGACACAAAGCATGGAACTATAGGATGTGTTTCCCTTGACCAGGATGGCATCTCAAAATTCTTAAATATTTACGAATCAAAATAAGCAAAAAGTATTTAATACCTTTTGCTTATTTTTTTCTTATTCTATTGGCTTTCTCCTAATACCATAAGTTACAAATAAATAACCTAAACATAGTGCAATACCGCATAAACTTACTACTTGAGCTATTCTTAAAGGTCCAAGCATTAAACTATCAGTTCTTAATCCTTCTATGAAGAATCTTCCTGTAGAATATAATCCTAAATATAAAAATATTATAGTACCATCCTTTGGCTTTTTCTTAGTTACAAGCAATAAAATTGCAAAAACCAAAAGGTTCCACATAGATTCATATAAAAAAGTGGGATGATAGTATACTCCGTCTATGTACATTCCCTTTTGTATAAATTCAGGGAAATGACTTATAAATCCTTCTGACACTGGTCCTCCATGTGCTTCTCCATTAAAGAAATTCCCCCATCTTCCAATAGCTTGAGCTAGAATCAAAGATGGTGCTGCAGCATCTGCATACTTAAAAAAGCTTTTCTTTTTAATTCTAGTATAAACTGCCGCTGTAATTATACCAGCAATAACGCCGCCATGTATTGCTAGTCCTCCTTGTCGAAAATTTAATATATTAGAAGGATTTGCACTATAATAACTAAAGTTAAATATTACATAATAAAGTCTTGCACCTATAAATGCAAAAGGCAGTAAAATAATAGCCATATCAGTAAAGGAATCATAATTTACTTCCTTTAGTTTGCAAGTATAAGATGCGACGATTAATGCCAAAACTATACCTGTGGCAATAAGTATTCCATACCATCTTATACTAAGTCCAAAAATAGTAAAAGCTATGGGATTCATTTATATCACTCCTAAGTTTATTAAAAATTATATACTAACAAATAAGGCACATTCTATTGCAGAACATGCCTTTTTATCTTATGCGTCTAATAAGAATGCATGATATCCTCTCATGGTTTCATATATGTCTGCTTTACTAGCCACTTCATATGGAGCAGTAAGAGTTTTCTTATTATGCATAGTATATATTAAATTACACACATGTATTCATTATAAAACAAGTCATGTCTTCCCTTATTTATCATTTTTTATAATAACATATTTATCTAAGAAATTGCAAGCATTAAATTCACTTCCGAATTAGATAAGAAAAGACCCATTTTTTCAACGAGCCTTTTATAATTAGACTCTGTTAAAGCCTAATGTTGATTTTTGTATAAGTTTAAACATAATAAAAGACCTTCTCAATTTTGAGGGATCTTATATTAATAATTTATTTGTTTTTATGTTTATTTTTTAACATTAATAGTGCTTGTTTTAAATCTGAATTATCAGAAGAAAATACTAGATTGATTTTTTTATCTTTTAAATTAGTAAAAATATAATTTCTAATTGAAGATTTCAATTCACTATCCGAATTTATATCTTCAATATTATTCAATAAATATTCTTCTAATTCTTTATATTCATTTTCACTTAAAACAATATGATATCTTTTTATTATGTATTCTCGTATATTCATATTTTTACCTCATTATACTATTTCTTAATTTCGTAAACTTTTCTAAATCATTTTTATAATATTTTTGTATAAACATCTTTAAGTTATTTTGATTAATAAATTCTGGGTAAATAAATCCACATACTCTATATTTTTTATAATTCATATACAATTCTTTATAAAATTCATGTTGTTGCATAATTAAAAAATGTATATCTTTCTTTAATTCATTATTTATATATTCTTCACAATTATAAGTTTCATCTAATATTTTACCGCAAAACTTTTCTAATTCATTATATAAACTTGTACACAAATTGAATGTTTTTCTAAGTATTTTTGCATTACTTTTGTTGATTCTATTTTTTAGGTTCTCATCTTTAATATTTTCTGAATTCTCCAAGTCGTCTAATTCTTCAGTAATAAAATTTATAAAACTTTCTTTTTTAGAATTAACCAATTCAAAATCCCTACTACATTCAATACGATTAATTCTTAATTTAGTTTTATTTTGTTCGTCTTGTATTTCATCTTTAAATTCTTCTTGTTTTTTATTTGTTTTATAAGTGTATCTAAGATTTATAACTCCCAAAATAATAGTGATAACAATACTTAAAAATGGGGCGATTATAGAAGCTTTATAATATAATATTTCTAATTCCTCCTTAGAAATGTCTTTCACCTCCTTTAATAGTATCTTATACCAAATAACAGGAGATTTCAACATTTTACAACTATTTTATCCAATTTTAAACTTACCCAATCTTAAACTATCAAAAGTTTCATTCTCTTTATAAATACATGTTTTAATCATCATATCTCATATATTCTTTTCTGAATCTTCAAATCCGTTAGTATCTAAAAATCCAAACCAACTCAAATAATTATCAAGATATTTTGAAGCAACGCCCTGGTGGTAAAGACAATAAGTATGTTTACCCTCCAGAAAGTTATAAAATAACAGCAATTTTAAGTATGCTAAATAACGGGACAAACATAGTATACTTAAAAAAACTAACAGGATTAGATGTTAGTTTTTTACTATCAAATTATGATATTGATATAGAATTTAAAAATAAAGCTGTTGCATCAAATAATATAAATTGTGGAATTGTAAGGTGAGGTTTAATTTACCAACCAATGAAAAGGAAGGAATTCTCCTTCCTTGGTTTTCCATACACAAGAATAACTACTATGGAGTATACTTTACAACATTAAATGATATCAATCGTTTAAAAATTCAATCAGACTATAGACCTTGGTGTACTTCCTGATTACACTGTAAAATAACTCCCTACTTTATTGTAAATCACGCCCGCTACCCCTTTATAATAGTAATGGAGATATAATAAAAAGACAGGTTATAATTTACCTGCCTTCATATTCTTTGACTTTTCTATAGAAAGTTGCTTTACTTAAAGCACTTAGCTCCATTGCTTTGACTGCTGTAATGCTTCCTTCTTTCCACTCGTTATAAGCCTTAAGAAATTTATCATCTACTTCTATAACTGGTCTTCCTAGATGTTTGCCTTTAGCTTTGGCAACTGCAATTCCTTCAGCCTGTCTTTGTTTTATTGTTTTTCTCTCTTGTTCTGCTATTGTACTTAATACTTCAATTAATAAATTATTTATCATATCCATTAACCACTCTTGACCTTCTTGTATGTCCATCATAGTCGTTGGCAAATCTAACACCTTGATTCTTATACCCTCATTTTTATAGTATTCTAGTTCATGTTTTATCTGTTCTTTGTTACGACCCAATCTATCTAACGATTTAACATATATAAGGTCACCCTTCTGTGCTACCTTTCTAAGTAATTGATATTCAACTCTATCCATATCCTTGCCGCTTGCTTTATCTGTAAATATAAATCTATTGTCAACATACTTTTCTAATTCCACAATTTGTCTATCTAATTTCTGTTCCTTTGTACTTACCCTTGCATACCCATATACTCTCATAACCATTACCTCCAATAACTACCTTATGTATATAATTATACACAAAACGTTTCAAAAGGTCAACGGTTTTAGTGATACGTATCATAATCATTTTTAAGATATTTTGATACACTATTTCTTTACGTAATACTTAGTCTTATAAGGTACACGATTTGATACACTATCCAACTATTCTACTTGAAGTAGATTCAATTACTTAAACAATACCTATGTTAAGTCCTAACATTAGATTTTAATGCATTTTGTAATAAGTTACATACGCTTAAACAATACCTATGTTAAGTCCTAACTGTCTTCCCAAGTTCTACACGACTAGATTTTCCTGCTTAAACAATACCTATGTTAAGTCCTAACTATGTTAATCCATAGCTGCTCTTAAATTTTGAGATTAGCTTAAACAATACCTATGTTAAGTCCTAACTACTGTGTTTAAGCCAATCTTAACATTAGGATTGCTTCTATACGCCTTGCTACTCCTAGCATCTGTATAGAGTTTCCCAACCTAAGTTGAGGCTTATCGAGAGTTGCCATACTAACATAGTTAGAATTATTGGTACTTACTCGATTTTAGGGTCTATATGAATATCATATAGCAAAGTTATTAACTTTAGCTAAGCCACCCTTTATTGGTTAATTTATTTTCTTGACTTTTAAACTTTCTTTAATTATTTCTTCTATATTAGGCAGACCAATATTTTTCGCTGCATTAATATCGGCATTCTCTTCATATCTACATACAACACATTTGAATTTTTCCTGATTATTCTTACAATCTCTATTATTCTCATTAATACATCCGCATTGGGAACATCTTTTACTAGTCATATATGGATTAATTAAATTTACTATGATACCTTTTTCTTCAGCTTTATATTTAACTTTATTTTGCAAATCATAATAACTCCAATTCCTTAATAAACTTTCACTTTGTTGCTCTGTAAATCCACTTAAATCTTCCATTTGTATTACACCACAATTGTACTTAACCGCCATATCAACTATATATTTACTAACCTTATGATTAAAGGTTTCTCTAAACTTACTTACTTTATCATTCATTTTTTCTAAAGGCTTCATTCTAGTTGTTATTCCATGTCCAGTTCTACCATTACCAACAGCTTTACTGGCTATTTGCATTTGCTTTTTTCTTGCTTCAATTTTTTGTCTATAATGAATTAGTTCATCACCATCAATCATACATTCTTTCCAAGATAGTCTATCCCACAATTCTTTATCATTATCCCATATTTGCATAGTAGCAACCTTAGTAATACCTAAGTCAATCCCTAGAATTCTATTCATATTTAATTCTTTCTTTTCTACTTCAAAACCAAAACTAATAATAAAATACCACTTACCTTTTTTATCTTGAATAATTTGTGCAGAACCCTGTTTATAAATGCCCTTAATAATTTTATTTAATGTAGATTTTTCATTATTACCCATTTTATCTATTTCAAATGTAACTCTTTTAATATCATGTTCTTTTTGATATTTAAGATTAAATAAACCACATTCTATATGAAAGCCTTTATCAGATTTTAATATTTTATAACTGTCATTATGAATTATAATAGGAATATTTTTTTTGAAGTTTGATAAGCTAATTTCTCCTTTAAATAATCCTTTCTTCTTGTCATCTTTAAATCTATTAACCACAAATTGTCTAGTTTGTGCTACATTGGCACTATTACATGTTTCCATTATTTCATTCATTCTATTTTCTACCCAAGCACTATAACTTTTACCAAAATGTTCTTTTTCATCAATACTTAAACCTGTTTGTTTTTTATATTCCATATTTTCTAATGCAAAAGTATATAGATATGTTATAGCTCTATTACATGCTAATGCAGTTTTATATCGCAAATCAATTAATATTTTAGATATTGATTTCTTATCAAACTCTTTACAATTTTTAATAGCTATTTTTACACATTTATTAATGGGTAACACCTCCTAATAATAGTTATTGCATATATACGCTTTATTATTCCTAAATTTTTGGAGGTATATTATAAATAAACGTTATCGCTTATATTATCGTAAAGGATCACTATGAATAATTTATTATCAAAAATCATTGATTTTTCCTAGGTTTTTATATAAATAACCCTTATCATGATATAATCGTCAATAAATCGCAAACACCGATTGAAGCCTTTATTCAAGCCATTCTTGGTCTAAAAACCTGCAAAATATAGACATTAATCGTATCGTAACACAATCTTGCAAGTAGATGACATAATCCTTCACTTTTACATATAACCACTCAATAAAACTGTAGAAAAATAATCAAACACCAAAAACACAATGCAAGTTTACATTTAAACTCTTGCATGAAATTCCAACAAAGTTATCCTTATACATGACCACAATGTAATTTAATGCACTTTGCCACTAAAAAATTAACACCAAATGTCATCATTAATATACTGAATATATAAATTACCCAGTTTCCAACATAAATTCATTAATTAAACCACCCAATTTTATCCTCAAAATAGGATACTTTCAACTAAATAGTTATATAAATATGTTTTTAGTAAAGACGATGACATCTGATGCTAATGTGACATTAAAATCACATAAGAATGTAATCTAATGCACTTTTCATTTAGAATTACACGTATCAAGGTAACATTCATTAGCCTCATACATTCTGTTTCGCAGAAGCAATTAAACTGATTTCTCCACTCTTCATACAAGACTTTATTTTAATACTTCATCAATATACTTTTCTAAACGCTCTCTATATTCAACAATATTTTCTAGCATTTCAGCATGCTTAACTAAATCTATCTCTACTAAGGGAGCTCCTTTATTGTCTTTTAATTCTTTCCAAATTATAGGTTTGCATGCTGGGGTAAGTGGCATAAAGTATTTTAATACATCCTCTAAATCTATTTGCCAATTATCATATTGCTGCCATGTTTTAACTTTATATGCTTCGTAATAATCATGATTTCTAAATTCTTTGCGAATATTCTCCCTACTCATCCCAGTTAAATCTAAAATATCCTTAGTATTATAAACCTGTTTAATAGTCATAACCATCGCTCCAATCAATATAATATTATTATTATATTTTATCGTTGCAAATCATTTCCTCTTTAGTGATTATTCTCATTTTTTGTTAATTACTTTAATGCATTTTGAATTAACTATATAATCACAAATCATATGTAAATAACCTCATGCCATGTAATTATTTAACAACGTATGTTATACTATATATGAGGTGATAAATAATGATTGAAAATATAGATAGACAAATAAGTACCCAACAAGCCTTAGTTGAACAAAGAAATAAATACGGAAACTCTCTCTCATCCTTTTTACAAATTGCTGGCGTTGGAGTAATAATAATTGGCATAATTGCATTAGTTATTATGTTCGCAGGTACATCAAGTTTTACTCCCTCATTTTACTATGTCATAATGATATTAGAGGCTTTAATGACACCAGTATTTGCAATTATTTTATTTTCTCTTGCTCATATTCTAGATAATTCTATATATAACCGCATGATGCTAAATCAGCTATGGGAGAAGTATATAAAAAATAACCCTAGGGAGTAAGATATTATACTCTCTAGGGTTTTATTATGTATACCTATTTAGCAGCATACTTAAAAGTTACAATTTGATTTAAGTTATTTTCAGAAAGAATTATTGTCTGCATGGCATCACCAATTAGCACATATCCTTGTCCACTAAAGTCCTTTGCTTGAAAAATATATGTACCTAGAACCAATCCTGTTTGAACTATTGCAGATTCAATTAATGTTCCATTTTCATCTATATATTGTATAGTAATAGCACCTGTTAAAATTGGTGGATTCAATCTATTGTTTATTGCTTTTAATATTGTGTTATTTGCATTAATCAAATCTGTATCTGTAGGCAATAAGACAAAACTTTCCTGTGCATTTGGTTTAATAGTATTACCATTATCATCTAATATATTATAAGCATATGTTATAACCGTTCCGTTTGTTCTTATTATAGAGTTATATCCTATACATTGGTTCATTTTGTTCACTTCTCTCCTTTTATTTAATTTATTTTTAACGATTCTTCCATGTCATCTAAAGATTTAAATAATAATTTATTCAACATATCTAAACTTTCATCTTTCAAATCATTTAACAATGTGTTTTGTTCATTAGGATTTGAAATCATTCCAATATTATTTGCATATTCTAATTTTTCATGTTCAAATCCACGCCTCTTAGCCATAACTTCCCAACCAAATTCAATATCTTTATCAGTTGTAATTACAAAATAATTTGGTTGTTTTTCTATTTTATATTCACAAGATTCATCAGGATAAAATTTAACTATATATCCACCTTCAATATTTAAACTCTCTTGAATAATTGGATTAATTGCTATTACGCACTCACCATTATTTGTTTTTCCAAATCCCCAATCTCCGAGAACATTATCTCCAAACTCATAGGAATAGAACAATCTATCACCAAAATTTTTAGTAGATTGTACGCAGTTCTTTGTACCAGATATTTGTAGATTTTTAGCATTTATTGTTCCAACATTATTTATATTCCATCCTTCAAAATTTGTATCGCCATATATTTGATTCCCACCTTGTGAGTCAGGCTGACAATAAATAGCATGGGTAGAGTCAACATCAATATATGTGTTTGATTTTATATTTGTTGTTGCTGTACCACCAAGCAATGAAACTTTAAATACAGTATCAGCACCTCCATCATCACTTCTTGTTGCAATAATAGTTTCACATCCTTTTTCTGTTATAATACTCATCGCAGGAGTTCCTGTGGGATTTCCGTTACTATCTACCACTCTATATGCACCAATCTCTCCAACTTGCATTTGAGTAGATAAAAAGTCATAAAATTTTTGCGAATAATTTGAAATTTTCATTGCTACCTGCCCATTACTTGCATCATAAAAAACAATTTCACCATTTTTATTTTTTCGATCTCCGAATGTTAAAACTCCAACTATATTCTCACCTGCTATTGTAACTATATCATTGTAACTTTTGTTTATATAAGCATTAGTCAAGTCTCCATTAGGCGCTAATATTTCAACAATATCATTAATGTTGAGGATTACACCTGTTTTGTTTGTTAATTTTTCTAAAGTAGTGGGAGTACTCCCATAGTCAACTTGTACATCTGCATAGTTTCCATAAACATTTACTACAGTAGCAGGATAACTTATGTTTCTTCTGCTTTTATTTACAGTTTGTTGCATTAAAGGTACTAATATCTGATTAACTAATTGTTGCTGTTGTTTAAAATTCAAAATATTATTTGCCATATATCATTTCTCCTTATTATCAATGTTCAAAAATTAAATTTACTGAATAAATTGATCTATACCACTATTTACAACAATTTTTGGCGAATTCGCAGTTATGTCAACTCGGAATAACCAAGGAGATTGTTGTAAATATATATTTTCCTCTATAGTAAGTTCGTCCCAAACTAAACTATAATCTTCATTAGGATATAAACTTGATATACTTTGATTATTTCCAGACCATACACTAACTATTTTTCCTGTTTTTTTTGAATAAATAACTGTCATTTATTATTTCCCTCCTTTTATGCAATTGCGATTATTGAAAACTGAACCCAATTTGTTGGATCTCCCAATACATTTTTCACTGGAACTCTTGCATTTACATAGTCTACATTGGCTGTATCAATGGTCACTGTTACAGCGTATGGCGTATTATTAAATGCAAAACCTTGTAATACTAAATGTGCATCAAATTTTTTACCCTTCATATAATCATCTAATTGAATCCATTGGTCAGAAAATGCTTCTCCATATATTTTACCTGTGGCAATGCTTATCATAGATTTATAACCATAATTAGCCCCATTAACTGTTTTATATGTTCCACTCCCACCAATATAAGTACTTGTGCCATCATTGTGGCTTATATTTATTACAGCATTATTTATTACATCATAAATATTTCTTCCACTAAGATACAAATTAGTCGTATCTATGCTACCTGCTTCAATAGATCCAGTTACTATTCTCCCACCATTTATTTGAGTTCGTCCATTATTATACGAAAAGCAGCCTTGTAAATCATCGTTGAAACTATTAAACGTTACTGCACCTGTTATATCTACATTTGCTGCTTTAATTTGAATAATATTATCTGTAACTTCTAACATAGAACCAAACGTTGCACTTGTTCCTCCTACTTTTAATGTAAACTTATTTACATCTACATCCATTCCATGTTGATCGAATCTAAAATCATTATTCACGTTAGATATAAGTAGTTTTTCTGAAGCAACCACTTCTCCAATTAAAGCTTTTCCTAGTACATAGTGTTGATTATTTTTAAAAAAATCTGTATTTAAGTGATTTAGTGTTTTATAATTAGCTATATTTTTTTCAGTTATCTTACAGTTATGCAACAATATTTTTATGCCACTTTTATCTAGAGTATATAGTTCTAAATTACCACCAACTCCTTCAAAAGCTACGTCAGAATAAGTTTTTCTGTAAATCTCTTGAACACCCATACTCCCGCTTTGTATATACTTTCATGCTGCTTTCATTGCAATATCATTTTTTATCCCTGCTGCATAAACTCCAATTCCATTTGGAATTGTAACTCTTTCTATCTTATAATCCTTAACACTCTCTATGTTATAAAATACTGCCTCATCATTTTCTATTACTGCTAATATAGCTTGTAATAAAAATTCAGTATCTTTCACGTAATTATTATTTTCATTAACATTCTTTAGAATCAATTCTTTTAACCCCTCAATGTTATGTTCATGTAATGCTTTATATTCATCAATTACTGAATTAACAAGGTTCATTTTTCCCGCCATAAATAAAATTTTATTGTTATCTATTGCGAATATCTTTTTTCCATTAGTAGCAGTTCTATAAATGTCATCATTAAATTTACAGCTAAGTGCTGAATCTGCACTTATGAAAATCCTATTTTTTTCTTGCAAAATTAAACTTAAACTCATTTATTTAATCTCCTTCATATAATATTTATCATCAAAATTCACACAATATGTTGTATTTACAATCTCTTATATGTACAACATATAGTGGTATTATTGCTATAAAATTCAACTTTTATCTATAAAAAATACCCTTATGGAGATAGACACTTTAGGTTACTATCTACCTTCAAAAAGGTACTTAATTTTCTATTAAATTAATTTAGCTTATTTTTTATTAAACTCATATTGTATTTTTTAAACACTAAGTCTTCAGCTATTTCTTCTAATTGCATTCTCCTCAGTCCATCTATTTTTTTAAACTTGTTTTGGTATGGCTCATATTCGTTTAATAACTCATTGTCCCTGCCAAATTTATTAATTAGGTAGCTTTCTATGTATAAAAGTTCTTCATTGCTATTTACAGCATCTGCATAAGCATATTCCCAGTGCAATTTTAATTCATTGAATATCTGTTTATTTAATTTTAAATTACTATTGTGGTTCACATGATTCTTTATTCTCCTGTATAAATTAGAAGTCTTTCCAACATATAATATTTTTCCACTATGATCCATTAACAAATAAATTGCATTTCTCTTTAAATTTTTATCATATTCCCTATAATATTCTCTATGATACTCCTTATGTTCCTCATACCACTTTCTTCCATACTTCTCATATTTACTACTATTACTTTTACTCATAACTTATCTTATAACTCTTAATATTGCTTTGTGTACTCTTGACCTTCCCTTATTTAAAACACGACTCTACCCTCTCTTTCCGTCTTTTTTCCGATTTGTAACAAATGTAACAACTTATTGTTATAATAATTCACCTTCCTTTTCCTTAATTTTTTTCTTAATTTTTTTTAATAAAAAAGGATTAGTAACTTTATTAATTACTAACCCAGTTATTTTTTAATTTAATTAAACTCTTACTATGCCATTGCTCCTTTATATGTAAGGTAGCATACCTCTTCCCCTTTTAAACCAACATACATTTCTTCATCATCATATTCAGATTGGCTTATATTTTTTATCTGATTAATATTAAAAAGTTTCAATTCATTTTTGCTGCTTAAATCAATTTCAACTAAGATATCATCTTCAATTTTATATTCCACATTAGATAGCCAGCTATCATTCACCAATTTGATATATTTATTTAGCTTCACTAATACATTTTCTTCTGCCTCATCTAAGTAAATTTCCTTTTGGCTTATGCTTTCATCTCGGAAATCTACTACATAGCGCCCTTCTGAATCTACTATCTCTGCAGAAGATTTTTCTATGTCCCAGTAAATATTTTTTATATCATTTATATCTATAACATAATTACTGTTCTCTGAAGTAAGTTCTCCATCAAATAAATTTAAGTGCAGAGACCTAAATTTATCCAGCATATTTACCAAAAACTTTTCAACCTCTGTTGCCTTATGTTCTACGTATTTTTTATTTTCTAATGCATAAACTACTGTTTCAAAATAATCCAATGCCGTTACAGCTTCTAGGTAAGGAAACTTTAAATCTATAGTAATATAATCATACTTATTGCGGTATATATGTACCGACATTCCCCTATTATAAGTATGACAATTTATATTTGTATAAATCATTAAGACGTTATCTTCACCATATTTATATTTTTCTTGAAGCATATATTTAATTTCTTCGCCAACTTGCTTTTGCTTCTGGTCTAGGTCTGTCCATTTCATTAATTTTAGTTCTCCTATAGTTTTTTGATTATTATTATTCATGTTAACCCTCCATAAATTCTTTTAATTTTACTATTGACAGATTGATTTTTATAAACTATAATTTATATTGAGATATTATAACATACCTCAAATAAAAAATTATGAATTAATCAAATTATAAATAGCTTGCAACTTATACTGAGATAACTCTCGTTTTCTTTGCAAGAACAAGCATAACATTGATTGACTCAAATCAATTTTATCAGCAATATGTTTCTTTTTAACACCTTGATTTTTAAGATATATTGATAGCTCTTTTCTTATATCATCGCTAGATAACATCAGTGTTATCATCATCCTTTCTTATTTTTAATAGTTTGTAAAGAAAATTTGACAAAAATCATATTCCCTTTCCTATATGTCTTTTTCCATAAATACTCATTTTTTAAGGAAAATACTTATTATTTTTGTGTTTTTCAAAGAAATTTTTACAATGAATTTGTAGGGTAAAAAAATAAAGGATACTCAATCACTGAATACCCTTACTTATTACACTAATATTAGGCTATTAACTTAAATAGTTTTTTAATATTATTCACATCTTTTAATCCTTTAGCCACAGCTCCCGTTTCTTCTATAATATTAGTGCTGCACCTTAAAGCTTTTCCGCCATTTTTTTCTTCTAGATTAATAAACATGTTATCTTTTAAATCTTTTATATATGCATGAATATCTTTATGGTTTATATCAGCTAATTTATAGATGTTATACATCTTTATACTATTCTTATTAGTAGCTATATTGAATTGTTTACCATATGCTCTACACATTTTATCCAGCACTAGTAAAGTTAAGGCTAATCTTCTAGCTTTATCACCTTTAATTTTTTTAATAGACTTTATTTCAGTTTTATATACATTCACTGTTTTGTTAGCAGCTTTAAAGATTTCAATGTGCACCTCATCCTTTTTATCAATTTTATCTTTTAACTTATTTCCCCTCTCAACCAAAGTTTCCACTGCTTTATCATTATAACTTCTTACTATTAAATCTCTATTATTTAATCTTCTAGTCAATTCTCTTCCCCATGTGTTCCACAACAAATTCATATTATCACTCTTTTTAAATTCTTCGGAAGTTGTAACAATATAAATGAGATAATCCAGCATCTTTTCCTTATCAAGTTTATATTTTTTATTAGTAATTATCTGTATTAACCTATTTTTAGCATATTGATAGAAAATATCATATTGCTCTGATGAATCATTTAACTCTACAAAATCATCACTATCCTTATTTTGCAAATAACCTATTTTATCTTCCTCTTTTTTTAATTCTAACAAAGTCTCTAAAGTTTTAGTATAGCCCAATGCTCGTTTATTAAAATCCTTCTCTCTAATATATGAGGCTAAATCAAATGTCTTCTGTTCTTCTAGTTTAATAGACCTTACCTCTTCTTGCATATACCATGATATTTTATTAACTGTACATTCATTGGTTCCAAAAAGTTCAACCTTATTCTCATCAAGTAATTTTTTATTTCTATTAATAATTTTCTCTTCTTTTGCTTGTTTAGTATATTTCCATTTCATAAATTCAGGCTTCTTAATATTTTTCTTTTCTAAAAAATTTATGATAGTTTTAGGTATAGGAGACTTTACTCCTGTTTTAACAAAATCAATTGTTAGTGATCCTATTATCGACATAACCTTAATATATTCCTGTACTTGTCTTTCTTCCTCTTCATTTTCAGGAATAATACTCCATAGCTTAGAAATTTGATTAACTACAGTTCCTATATCATTACTCATGCTTAACACATCTGTTTTTATAATTTCATCAATATTATTAATTCTATGAATTTCTTCGTTTGAACTATCTACTGTTTCTGGAACATATGTTATGGTATTGGTCTTTTCTTTAATTGCCTGTTCTATAATTTCCTCATTACAGACCGACATTACCTTGTCGCCGTCAAAATCCATAGTTCCCAACGCTAACGCAGTGCTATCACGAATATTGAAGACTATTCCTTCACCAATATATTCAAACCAATTGCATCCTTTCTCAAAACTTGGCTGAACAACTTCCATTACTCTATGCTCATTTGCAATATGAGGAAAGCGTATAACATCAATTTTATCTACAGGCTTATTAATCCATTCATCATTATCATTTTTAATTTTATACTTAAGCCAATATTTTGAATAAACTTTATTTGCAGTTAAACATCCTTCAACTTTTTCTCCAAAAGCATATTGAAGCAGTGCTACAAGGTCTGGTATAGCAACTTGATAATTGCCTTTAGCCAAAATCCCTCCTTTATAACTCCTTTCCTTAAAGCCTTTTATGTCATCTTCCACCTTTTTCATTATAAATTTATCATTCCATAAATCTTTATTTTCTTCTAACGCTTTATAATACGGGGGTACTTGTTTATTAATTCTCTTATCATGTTCCTCATGCTCCTGAACTATGCCCCTAAATTTCAAAAATTCATCTACGTTGGTTGAAATTGCTTTAATTCTATCTATAGTTGGCTGGCATAGATCAGCTATTTGTTTATCGTCAAAATGAAGTGTTTGCAGCGGTTGATAACTTAATAACACCTCTCTTCTAATATCTTTCATATCAATTCCATATTTTGAAATATTAAAAGTCCTTTTGTATCCATGGATTTCTTTGTTAAACTCTTGTCGCCAAAATTCAAAACCATCTTTTCCATGTAATTCTTTAAATTTATCACAGAATTTAAACTGACTCTTAGTTAAAATTACATTCCTTAACAAATTGCCTTCCTTGTCCAACACTTCAATATCATTTTCAAAAACATCTTTAATATTAGCCTGATTTTTAGTACGTCTTTTAAATTCAATTGAATACTGCTTTATATCTACAACATAAAGATTTCCCTTTATCCCAGGTATAGCTCTAAATTGAAAATACGAAGGGATATATCCTTCCTTTTTAACTGTTTCATTTCCCTCTTTATCACGAATTATCTCTTCATTATACAAACCCAATTCTTTAGCCCAAATTTTAGCTAGAGAAATATCAACCAGACCAGCCCCATCAAATGGCTTAATTGTTTCGATATAATTTTCTTCTGTCTTACAGGTATATTCATCTTTAATAATATATTTTTTTCCACTTTGATCCATTTTCTTCTTTGGTCTAACAACATCAAATGTTTCTGTAATTTCTTTCTTAAAGTCATCTATAACTATAATATTAGGAGTTGTTACTGCTGTGCTGTCCGTTGACGGTAAGGCGTAATACGCATTAAATTTGCTTATTTGAGGATATTCCATATCTTTAGGAAGTCCACCTAGAAGGATTTCATTAGCCTTTCCCCATAATTCTTCTCGAATAAATGTTACTTTTTTATTTCTAATACTTCCGCTACCAGCCATCAATCTTCTATATTTAACCTCATTGGTAATTTTATTATCATCAACATCAATATGTTCATACCTCAATACAACTATATCTTTTGTTTCTTTTAAGTATGTATTTACATTAACACTTACATTAATAATATCCTTGATAAATATGTAGTTATCATTCAGTTCATTATTTTTTTCTAGTTCTAAAGCTCTTATAATCCTTATCAATTCATTTTCTTTAACTAATGTATGATAACGCCTAATATTTTTGTTTCTTATTCTGGTAACAACGCAAGTTTCTTTATTTTCCTTTATTGATTCTTTGGTTATAATCTTAATTGTATTAGCTGAAACTATTTCTCTCCTTACATCATCCTTTTTCTTTCCTCTTTTATATAAAACCTTATTACCGTGTTCATCCAAAACATCTCGTTCTTCAGTTTCAAGGTCACTCATCTTTATTTTAAGTATCTTATATAATTTTGTTTTCTCTGTCATGTTTATATTATTCATTTTTAAATAACCATCCCCTTTGATAATTCGATAATTTGATAATATTCTCTAATGTTTTATAATCAATTCTTGTAATCTACTTAGCAATTCATCTGTCTGCTCGAAAACAAATACATTTAGTTTAGAATTATTTTTATTAGGTTCAGTATACAAACATCTATATCCCATACCCATCAATTCTAATGCTATTTGCTTCTTAAAAACCTTCTGCTCCTTCATTATACATTTAACCTCCTGTTTTTAATCGTATATGTTCTTGTAGTAGCCACAAGAACCAAAGGCTTGTCTGTCTTAATATAATTTTATTTATTACGTCATTCCACTGCGTGTCACTCCTTCATAAAAAAATTAATTAACCCAGCCAGATATCATCTTTTTAAAAATTTTAATTGACATATATTAAACTATTATGATATTATAAAATTTTATACTTCCTACCACCCTATTTTGTGAAAAATCTATCTATTAAATTAATCACATTTTAGGGGGGTAATGAATAGTAAACTAGTATAATAATAAAATATAAAAAATAATACTGGCAATGGGGGTATGGGGGAAATGCTATGTTGGATTGTGTAGTGCAACGAACAATCCAACTTTCCCCCATGTACTATTTATCTGCTAAATCTGCTAGATGTAATACCTTCCAGGCTGATTTAAAGTTCTTTTTCTTTCCATTTATAATTCTACTAGTTGGAAATTCTTTTATAGTAAAGTTACTATTTATCTCCTTTAAATAGGAATTTAATGTCTCATATTTTTTTAATAATTTTATTCTATCTTTTTTAATATTAGAATGATGAGTATCTATTAAATGTATTTTTTCTATTAATTCTTTTCTATCTGTAGCTTGAAGCATTACTTTATTAACTATACTTTCTAAGTAGTCTTCTATATTTTCTATTTTTTCATCATCCTCTACTTGCTCTATAAGATTTTCTTCTGCGAATGTATCTTCTTGCCCTATCCATTCAAGCTGCTTTAGTATAAATGCATACTTACCCAATAACTCAAATTCTTGTACTATTTCCTTAAATGCTTGTAGGTCTAAGAATAATCTTAAATTACCTATATTATTCAATTCCCATTTTCCAGTTTTATCATCTCTATAGAATAACTCTTCCATCTTTGCTAATTTACCTATATTATTATCATAATTTCTATTAAATTGGTTATTATCATTCTGCCACAGCTCAACTATTTTTCTTTTATATTCACAGTCCTTCACTTTACTCTCGAAGGATTTTTTATACCTTGTATTTATATATAGATTAACTTCCTCTGCATTGTCTATATCTATTCTTTTACGTCCTAACTCTTGAATAAACGTTATCTTATCCCAAGCCATAATAACTATGTTATTTAGCTTACCATCGTTGAAGTTAACTCCATTATCAAGGAACTTAGTTGTAACTAATACTTTTTTTTCAAATTTACTATTATTTATTATGTTTTTTAGTTCAGAACTTTCTTTTTCTCCTGCTTTTATTGCTTCTACATTATCTTCTCCTAATTTTTCTTTAATTTCAATTGCATCATTCCACCTGCTTACAAACACCAGCCATTTTTCATCCGTTTTATCATTCTTTATTTTAGTTATAATATCTTTTAAGTATTTAAAATATTTAGTATTTACATAACTATAGTCAACTCCAGTGCTGTATTCCCATATCCTAGGCTTATCTCCAATCCATCTTTTATTCATATTTTTAATTGGAGTTTCTACTTCTCCCATTGTTGCAGATATAAAAATCTTAGTAGAAAATCTGCTAATGTAATGCATAATTTTATCTACAGCAACTCTACATTTTGAGTTGAAACTACTATCCGCAAATAGATAGTGGCATTCATCTAAGACTACATAATCAAAATCAATCTCTCCAGAGCCAACTGCTAGTCCATAATTTCTGTCTAGTTCATTATCCTGTAAGGCATGATAACTTGTTATAGTTATATTTCCTATGGTTGTTATGATATCTACTGCTTCAATATCTAAAACTTTGTTATTGTCTTTGTCCAATAAATACTCGCCATTTTTATCCTTTAGATAAGGTACTTCTTCCCCAAATTGTTCTAATAAATCTTTCTTTAATTGTCTTTTTAAATTTGTTCTGTTACATATGTATAATAATCTTTCATATTCTTCTATGTATGGTATTAAACATTTTTTAATAAAATATGTTTTTCCCGTTCCAGTCTGTGCGTTGATAAGTATTATGTCTCCCTTTCTCCATTTTTTATAGTAATCGTCTCCTATTACATCTGTAACCCATTTTAAATTTAATTTTTTTCCTGCTAACTCCATATGTTACTGCTAACCTCCTCAAATTATTTCCTTCCAAATAAATTTTTATAATTGTTAATTTCATCCTCAATTCCCTCTTTATATTCAAATATGTAAATAGCTTTGCTAGGATTATTTCTGTCAGAATCACTCCTTAAAAAGTGAAATCCTTGGAACATAAGCCATCCCGCAAGTTTCTGTGTTTTAACAAACTTTATTTTATTTTCTTTAAACATAAGTCGTACTTCTCCTTTCAATTTACTCATATTTGTCTGCTGATTCATAATTTTTTTATAACATAACGTCTAGTCACTCCTTTCTATATAGTTCCGTTCCTATACACATACGCAAGCTTGCGTAATCTAATTCCACTAAATAATTTATCTCAAAAGCTATTGCATTTTTATTTACTTACGTGCTATAATGTATACAACTAGTAAAGAATTAAACAAATATTATAGTTGTCACAAAGTTTCCACTTGCTGACAACCATAAAAGTGAATAAGAAACTAAACTATTGTTAATAATAGTAATAAGTTTAATTTAGGGTACAAATTGGGTAGACTTGTCCCTTTGTTTTGTTTGGAAGTTTAGTATAACATATTTGGAAAGTTAAAGCAATACTGTTTTTAGCTTTTTTTGTGCTTAAATGAAGATTATATTGAAATATCTTCGTTTAATTTTATTTTTTGATATTTTTCAACTGATTCTTGATTGTGGGTCAGTTGTCTTTCTCATGGACAACAAATGGTTTTTCGGTTGGTTAGCTTAACATTCCGGAACATTGTCCGTAATGTTGCTTGTTAAGTCATTTCTTTCACTTTGTCACTTTCATTTGCTTGTGGAACATTGTCCATAAGCAAAATATACTTTTACGCAAGCCTGCGTTTGGACATTAAGTACATACCCTTACTAACTTTAGTTTAGAAAAAGGTTTTAATTTTCTCTTTACCTATATCTTCAAAGAATTTTTCTTGTTCTTCTTGTGGCATTTTTGCCCATATTTTATATGCTACAGTTGCTTTAATAGATTCATTCTCTACCATAGATTGCAATTCTGGGATAAGATTATTTAATTTTTTATAGTTCTGTAGTTGTCTTTGGTCTATTCCTATTTGGATGGCTAAATCATTTTGAGATTTTGCTTGAGCGAAATTATTTCCATCAAGCTCCTTGTTCAAATACTGATTACTTCCATTGCCACCTGCACTGCCTTGCCTAATTCCATAAATTCTTTCAAGTTCTGCGATACATCTAGCCATTTTCATTGGGTTTACATTTCCAATTCCTCTTTGCATAATGTTTGTACATATTAAATCTTCAAGTATTAAATCTTCTTTAGTATTTCCCACCAAGATTATCTGTATGGGAATTTCCTGCACTACCTTGTCTATTCTAACTTGTTCTGCAAGTTGTTTTTGAGTTTTGCAATCCGAATTATTCAGATTGGTAGTATCTCCACCTCTACCTTGTTTAATACCATAAATTCTTTTTGAGATTTTTGGCGATTAAAATTATTTGTATCACCAAGTTTGAATTATTTGTAGTCCTCTGATTATTACATCCCTAGGTTCAAACGATAATAGGGCAGACTATACATAGTCATTTTAAAAAGAAACTGTGACGACCTTCTATAGCTGAACGTCATCTTACATTCACAAATTAGTGAACGCTTTTCCCTTTTAAAAGGTGCGTCAGCGGTGACGTTCCTTGTAAAATAAAATAAAATTGGTATCTGTTAAGTGAGTATACCAAATTTCTAAGTTGACAACCTTTTCTAGTCGTCAGAGTTCCCATAATAGGGCATCCAAGACAAGAATTCCCCAGAAGTGGGAAAAACATCTACAGTGTCGAGATCACGGTACACTTTTGATACTTGTGTAGAAAATAGTAGTAGCAACATATTTTAAAAGTGTCCCATAACAGGACACCATTGACACATTATTAATAATTTAATATACTTAACTTGTGAGACTAAGTATAATTAATGTTTGTATAGCATTGGTTATACTTTTTTTATTGCCCAAAATATCTTTTAAAAAGTTATTTAATGTTATCCTATACACCTCCATTAGCTCATCATCCTTAGTTACAATAGCCATTTGCTTTTGACACTTTAAAGACTTTAGAAAATCAGCTATTGTATCTCCTGCAAAACAACTATAATAAATATAGCATTGTTTATAAAGTTCATATGCTTTATAGTTATAACCATGTTTCTTAAGCTTATATGCAAGCTTGTACCTCTTTTTCACCGTTTTTCTTAATTCTTTATCCATATGCTTACCGTCCTGTCTATCACATTTGACTTATTTGAACGTTTACATTTTCAAATTGCAAATTAAAATCTATAATCGTACCCTCTTGTGGGCTTACAATGCAACTACCCTCAGCACTTTCAACACTGTAAATATCAATATAGAAATTTGGAACTTCTTCATTGCTTGCATCTGTTAAAATTAGAGTCATTTCATCATGGCTATAAGTTATTTCAAGCTCTTCGTAACATATAGCAGTAGATACTACCCCATTTAAATCAACCGTTACAGCCTGTCCTTGTAATTCTGTTACTTTACTCTCAAAATTCTCTAAGTTTACCTCCATTTTTTGTAATATTTCTTCCTCGTTAATTTCTAACTTTTCAATTTTGTTTTCCATTTTATAATCCCCCATCCGTTTTTTTTTAATTTTTATTTGTTAGTTACAATTTTATATAAGTCTTCTACCAAGTACCTATTTAAAGGAATTCTATCTATGTCTTCTGGTCGAATAATTTTATCTGCTTTTCCCATAGCTGTTGTTACCGTTACTCCAAAATCTGTTTTTTCTGCAATTTGTATGTAACAAATTCCGTTTTCACTAACTCTAATGTTTTGAAGAACGATATTCTCTTTTTTAATAAATGCGTCCTTGTAGAATTGATCCAGGTATTTGTATTCATCTTGAGATTCCATACACTCTCCTCCTCCTCCCTTAAGTTTTAGTGGTTTTATTTTCTATAGTTAGAATATATCACTCTTATAGTTATATGTCAATACTCTTGTATTGATTTTCTTCCAGAGAAATGATATTATAATCTCATGCAAGTAAATGGAGGTATCATAATGTTTGTTATTAGATTTAAGATTAAGGAATTAATAGATAAATATATGTTGAGCCAACGAAAAGTGGCATTAGAATGTAATATAAGACCAACTACATTAAAGTTATATATTGACAATGAAATACAAAGAGTTAATAAAGAGGACTTAGAAAGCTTATACAATTTCTTTTATAGGTTGGACGATAGGTTAACAATAAATGATATTATAGAATTTAAACATAAAGAAAAGGCAGAGGAATAATTATCCTACTGCCTTTCACTGTTATTTTTTAAAAGTATCAATAAATTCTTGATACTGAAATTTGTACTCTGTTTTTAATGATAGGGTTCCTCTCAGCTTTTTTAAAAATATATTTTCACTATTTTGAGTTTTAATCCAATTAGAAATATTGGCTTCTCCTGATTCATCTCTTATTATTTCTATAGTTTCCTCCAGAAACATAGAGGCATACTTTCTTATTAAATTTTTTTTGAACTCTTTATTTTTTCTGTTGTAATATTCATCATATCTAAATATCTTTTTTTCAGCTTTTAGTGAAGAGTCAAAATATGTTTTGAATTCGTAATACAAAGTAATATTATAGAATAAGCAAACATTATTAATCTCTAGTTGTCTCTTTAACAGTTTAATGCTTTCCAGATTCTCATTCCTCTTTCCAAAATTTTCAATTTTCTCTGTATAATCTTTCTTTAAATAACTTCTTGCCTCTTTATACAATTTAGCTACAAATAAAAGCTCATTAATATCCTCTTTACTCTTATTAAATAATATCCCATTTTCCAACAAATTATCTTTATTATAATTAAATATAGAGTTGTAATCTTCGTTGAGCGTATATATATCTTGTGAAGTATTATTGAAAAGAGTTTTCTTTTTACTCTTAGCTTTATATGGAGAGCTTAGAAATGAACTAAAGGCTAATTGCGCTAATAATTCATTATTTGTTTTTTGATGATTATATAATTTACGACCACTTTTAGGAGTTTCTCCCCTTCTAATCTCAACGAAAATTCTAGGTTCCTCAGAATCTTGAAGCCACTGATTTAATCGTATTTGTTCCTCTCTATTTGAAACCATATCACGACTAGAAATTGGATTCTGACAATTATTGTATATTGCTATATCATTTCTTAGTTTATCATCATCTTTAATTTCAACAATTCTTGCTAGTACATAAACTTGCTTTAGTTCCTCAATTTTTTCAAAGTCATTGTTCAATCTTGCATCCTTAAGGTATAATCCTAGTGTACTGGTTGATTGGGCACCATTTATTATAGAAAATCTTTTTAAACAAACCACATTTTTCTCTTCTTCACCCAGAATAAACTCCTCTGCAATAATCGTTATTCCATTGTTAAAAAACCAAAAGTTTTCAGGCATAGTATCTATGGTTCTAAACATATCATCAAATGTTTTGGATTTTTTGCCCAAAGAATCTCTAAAATTTAATTTATATAGCAAGTTTTTACCAACTTCTGTACTTGAATATTTATTGTTTAATTCAGCTAAATCGTACCCATTTAAATTGCATAAATATGCTTTTGGTTGATTACCATTATCTTCGAGCTTTCCTTTTTTTGATCTATAAAATATTATATTATTAAAACCATCAACTTTGATTTCTTCTTTTGGAATGCATTTGAATGGAATACTATCTTGCAATGTTATCAAATCATTTTCACTAATAATTTTTTCGTCTTCTCGTTGCGCTTTTATACAATTTAAGTCTCCTCTATGCACAACATAGTAAATACATTTGGAATCACGCGAGGTTGCAAAATTTGTTTTACTTATTACCTCCTTTAAGTTGTTACTAATTGACCTTGTATTTTTTTCATAACTTCTCATAGTTCTTTGCATACTAGCAAAACAATTGCTTATCTTTGATTGACTTAATTTTTGATTTTTAACTTGAACTATGTGATAAATATACTCATCATCGTCTTCTTCCTCAAAAAAAATATCTATTCCTTCATCTGGCGGAGGAATAATGTAATCAAATATTTTTAAATTGTTATTTCTATTATGTTGTCCGAACACCGTTTCTGCAACAAGTAACACGAAAGCATCATTAGGTTGATTTAATCTCACAATATTCTTTTTGAGCTTGATATCCTTATATTTATTATATAATTCTTCAATTCTCTCATCTAATAACATTTTTTCACTTCCCCTAACATAATTATACTTGGATATTCTCTTAATTATTATAGTTCAGGTAAATTAGTGAATCATTATGATTTTAGAGGAATATAAACCATCAGTATCCTATAGTTCCAATATACAGAGTATATGCATTCCGTATTTTTTATATCCATGTAATACATTTTCTAAACAACATCAAATCCATATTCTTTATCAATTATCTTTACATTCTTCGCATATCTACACATCATAAAAGCCATATAAATAACAAAAGACATGTAAACCTTAGATGTTGGTAACATATCTTTTGTTATTTAGTGTAAATTAGAAAGTTTGCGTTATTGCCTATAATAATTACAAAAGCCGTAGAAAGTTTAACTCTTTCCTCAATATATACTGTTCATTTTTATGGTAAATATGTATACAACTAAATTAGATTTCTCTAGATACCTTCTATAAACTTGTTACTATAAATCTACAGGAAACATTTGTTTATTTGCTGCTTCTTCGAGAGCTTTTAACTTTTCTTCGTCAATAGAATATGATATTACTGCACCAAGAACTTTTGGACATTCTAGATTATAAAATCTATATATAAGACGTTCTCTGAATAATATTTCATAGTTATCTGATTCCTTAGGTGTGCCTTGGACACTTTTAACAGCTAATCGTTCTGAAAGCTCCATATTTAGACCATCTGCATCATATGTATCCTGCTGATTAAGTTCAATATCTCCTATTGATTTTAACACAGCTAATAGATAGCTAAAATTGCCTTCAATATAAAATTCCTTCTTTTCGTAATTCCATGCTCTTATCCCTTGCATAAAGTTCACTCCCCAGTTTTTTCTATTTGATTATATTATTCTATGCTTTCCATTGATTACCTTCATATTAATAGCACTTTAACAATTTGTTAAAATCTAGGAAAGGAATACTGTACACATCATTGGAATAGTCATTGTAATATATCTTTTTAAAGTGGTGAAGTTTATGAAATATATATTTAAAGTTGTTAAGGTGGTTTTAGGTACATTTTTATCATTTTTTTTAGTCCTATTTCTATTTATTGTATTTGCTCCAGTTCATAACCCCAATATGCAAAATACAAACTTAAACAATTCAGATGATATTAAACCATTTTCCCTAAGTCAAAGTGATATAACTTACTATGATAAATCTAATTCCTCTGGTTCTAATTTAAAAAATACTAATACTTCAAGCACCTTTATAAAAGCTGTACTTACAAGAGCTGTTGCAATGACCGAAGTTAAATGGATTCCAAAATATAATTTAATAGATAAAAAAGGTATGTTTATTTTTATAAAAGGAAAAACATATTATGGAGTTCCTTATAGTATGGACTCATACCAGGTTAGGTCTCCAGATGATTTTTTATCTAAAATTAATAATAGCGATACTTTATACGGCAATGACTGCTCTGGATTTGTTAGTGCAGCATGGGATATACCTAGACAAACTACACTTTCACTTTATAATGCCCTAAAGAACGGAACTAAAATAGATGGGAAAAGTATTGAGAAGGAATCTTGGAATGAACTTCAATCAGCAGATGCATTACTTTTAGATGATGGAAAAGGTAACGGACATATTATGTTATATATAGATTGCGACAAGAAAAATAGTGATAACTTAAATGTATATGAGCAAAATATTCCAACAATTATACCTTTCGAGCCTATTCCAGTTGCTAGAAAGGATATAAGATCAAAAAGTAAATTAATTAGTGAAGGGTACATCCCTATTAGGCTAATAGTAAATAGTTAACAGCTTAAAGATAATAAAAAGACATGTCATCACCTCTTGACTGAAGTATTGATACGTTCTTGATTCTTTAAACATGACTCATTTTATTATGATATAATGTCACATATACCCATGGTACAAAGGAGGTAATTATGAAATTACAGAAGAAAAAAATAAAATTGAAACCACATTATTTAGGATTCCTTGTTATTATTATAATTATATCAATCTGTTATAATATTCTAGCAAGGAATTTTATTTCAACAAGTATACTAGATTCAATTGAGTCAGACCAAAAGAAAACAGAAGAAACTTTTTCAAAATTCAAAGAACATTATGTAAAATGGACTGGGTATGTTAGGTTAGTCTATAGAACCCCAGATGGTGACAGCTCAAATAACTCAAAATATACACTTGAATTTGGAACTAAAAATAATAGTACAATTGAGGCTAGGTTTAATTCTATTTTGGATGAAAAAAACTTCCCAGTAGGAAGCATTGTTACTATCTCTGGGGTTGTAACATCAAATTTATTCCGCTGTAACTGGGAGCTAGATAATTGTAAAATCGAAGATACCAGTGGAGATGATAAGAAACTTCTAAGTGAATATTGTAATAAAGTAGATAAGATTTTAGCAACATCAGAAGTAAAAGAAACAAGTTCAGTGCAGAGTCCGACTTCACAACAAATTGATACTTCAGATGATGAAAAACCTGATACTACAATACCTAACGGCGACCCTAATAAAGATGGATATGATTTTTCTACTAATCCGTGGGTTAATCATACATTAAAAGGACATGTTGGATATATAGTAGTAACACAAAATAATCTCTCTGATTTGTCTGAATATGAGAAAAAATTCCCATCTGAGCCTTGGAAAGTTCCTGTGGAAAAACAGATTGGAGATCATACATGGGAGAAAATCAATGATTCTATTCTAGATAAAACAAAAGTTAAAGTTTTAGATACAAAAGATGTTACCGCACATGATGGCGGCCTAATGGGTAGTGATGGTGCTATGTTGGTAGAAACACTCGATTCACAAAAAAGGCAGGTATGGATTAATCCATATAATTTTGTTTTAAAAGAAGACTATAATCAAATTGATTTAAAAACTGCATTACTTACTCACCCAGTTATGACTATATATAATGGAAAAGGCTCTAAAGTCTCAACTGCCGACGGCAAATGGGTAGATATCCCATCTAACACTAAAGTTATTGCATTCAATTATGATGATAAGTACTTAAATAAAGTACATGCATTTGTCTATAAAAATTGGGAATATGGTTATGGTGGTATTGAATGTCTATTTGATTTGAATTCCTTAGATATTGTAAATTAATTTAGCAGTATATACATAATTTTTCCCTTTTAATAAAAGCTATTAAATTTAATACACAAACTTATTATTTTAGACTAATTCAAAAGGACATGTCGATACTCATAATGAGGTGATGACATATCCTTTGTTTTATATGCTTCTCAATTATAGCATTTTACTAATCGCAAACAGGTATGCTCCACACCCGTTATCATTTTGCCCTCATTTAAATAATAGCGACAAAGTTATAGATGGCTGTCGCTGTTGGAAAACCAATCCCCTCTAATATGGGGTAGTTTAAATTATACCCTTCAAATATAACTATCAAACATAACCATATAACCGTTACATATCATATCACGTTATACCTTTATTTAAGCCATTTTTAATCAGCTATAGTAATAAGAAATGTTATTAGTAATTAGTTATTTTCCTAGAAATAAAAAATACAAGACTACTAATTTATTATAAGTAATCATATACGAATAGTAGGATATAAATAATATAGAATAAAAAAGACAAGTATATTAAAATACCTGTCTAAGTGTAGATAGAGTAAAATCTGAATAATGTATATCGAATAACTCTGTATGATAGGGATTAATAGGAATAACCTGCCGTATTATTAAAACAGATGGGAATATGTCTTCTCCCGTATTTTTATATTTCTCTTGAAAATGCTGAGAATTGTTTATAGCAAATAGTTTTTTGCTACTTGTAAAATTACTCATGTCCACTTCTATAATCATGGTATACCAGTAATCCTTAAAAATAAATTCTGCTAGAGCATCAACTCGATAGTCCTTATTTTCTGTATGAATAGTGTACTCCTGCATAAAATTCTTTATCTTAGCCCCTAATGAAATTAACTCTGCTAGTACATCTAATACCTTGAGACTGTGGTAACTTAACTTTTTATCTATATAGTAAATAGTTTCACTTCTCATATCCCTCCTGTATCTATTAAGGTGTTTCCAATTCTGCAACAGCTTTAATCTTCGTCTGGCTTGATAATATGCATATTTATTTTCTGAGAAAAATATCTTACTGCATTGATTGATACTTATGCTCCCATATTGTTCAACAAATTTTAAAATAGAAATATCTCTTTTGGTAAGTATCATTTTTTTAGTTTCACCTTACTTTTTGTCTTTTTATATTTTGCTTGATTAAGATTATTTGTATCAAGCAAAACGAAATTATTTCCATCTGATTTTTTTATATTTACTCCAGTAAGATTATCTGACTCAAGCAAGTTAGAATTATTCAAACTTGACAGATTATTTTTCAGATTAAGATTATCTGTATCTGCCACATTATATTGATTTTGAGTTTTAGGATTAAGATTATTTGCATCCTTAATTTTACAATAATTACTATGAGATTTATCTATATTTTTTAATAAATATGTTTGTAGCATCTTGTTATCTAAATAAAGAGTTTTAATGAGATATTCCTTGTCTGCATTTACTATTGCTTCTCTTTTGGCTTTTATATGAAATGCAGCATCACTATCTGTAACCGTTAAGCTTGAAGCTATATTGGGTTGTTTGAAACTAATTTTACAGTTAAATTGTGCTTTTAACCTAGCTGGAAGAGATTCACGGTCTGGACGCTGAAGTGAAGTAACCATGTACATTCCGCAGCAACGACTTTGCTGTATTAATTTAACTAGCAAGTCTAAACACCTTTGTTTAATTTCCTTTTCTTCCTCAGTATCTAAACTGTCTGGCATATACGCTGTAAATTCATCCATAATCAAGTATATAATCCTCATTTTTTTCTGAGGATAATTTGCATTCCACTCATAAATATCATCTACAAAACGCTCTTTAATACTGTTGAACATATTAATACGTTTAAGCATTACATGATATAAATATTGAAACATTTGATATGCTTCTTTTAAATTATCTGCGTATCCTCTGCAATGCTGAAGGTCTTTGAATTTTCTCAAATCCTTCTTCGCAGAAACTTGCGAAAGAAATACTTCCACATCTCTCTCAGAATTATACTGAATTAGATTTAGGATTGCAGTAAAAACACAATAAGTTTTACCACTAGAATTGATTCCACTATAGAGAACATGAGGCAAGTCTTTCATGTTTAGAATTACATCTTTCATTGTGTAAGTTTTTCCCACATAAAGCTCCCAAGGTCTTACTGGTATTGGTTTAAATTTATAGTTATCTGATAATTGAGTTGTTATAATTTCTAAAGTTGCTGTCTTAAGATTAGGATTTTGTTTTATTTCTATCAAAGCTCCAAAGGTGGACTGGAGTAAATCTTTTAAGGATTCTAGTTTCTCATAGCCACAACCGTAAAGGCTAACAACCAGCGTAAATCCGCTATCATTTTTAGTGATATCAATTATTTTATAGCTAAGGTTATTGTCTTGCATAAGATCATTAAAAGTCTTTTTAATCTTTATAGTTTCTCTGTTTTTATATTTATTGTATGCATAACATCCAAATCCCATCAATGCCATTTCTGTTATCATTTCTTTATCCTCTTCTTTTCCTTACTTCCAAAGAACCCGTAGACTAATATCATGCCGCCTAGTGCAAGCAAACATATTTTATCCCAAGTTAATGCTAATACAGCACTTAGAATTATTTTATCCACCACAAATAAATCCATATTACCTCCGAATATTTTATTACTATATGGTTAAAATATTAAAAGGGATAAAGAGAAAGAGAATACAAGTAAATATGGTAGTTTACCTTATAAAATATTCTCTAACTCTAGTTTTAAGTAAGTTATGATTTTCTTACTTTGCAACCCATAGATGTCCTACCATCTTGAGTTGTGGAATTTCTACTACGAATTGCTGTAGATAGTCATTAAGCATTAGCATCTCATTTTTTGTTATGCTAGTGCTTTTTAGCTTACTATAGATTTCATGTGCATCATTTTTATATTTCTCAAATCTATAGTCTTTCTGATTTATACACCCGTTTAACATATCCTTTAACTCTAGTATATCTTTCCTTTTCAACAACCTGTTCTGCATACAATACCTAAATGCATTACTGGTTGAAACATAAAAAGGATATACTTCTCTCCTGTAAATAATATCCTCTGCATACAATGACTGTCTGGTTTTCTTGCTGTTTATGAAAAACCTGATTATCTTCTGTAACATTCTACAACACCTCTTTTAATTATTCATATAACTTTTGTTATATGTAAGTCTAACCTTGGTCTTGCTAATGTTACTCTCCTTTTAATTGGGTTTCTATATAAAACTGAGTTTTGTATATTTTTTCAACTTTTCTCTTGACTTTGGATTGATGCTATGTGAATGTTTGGGAATGATAAGCAACTTTGACGTAGTTTGCCCTGTGATTTTGGGCAAATCTTACACATTAAATGTTTGGTATATGATGAAGTTTCCTTGTCTTGTGTACTGTTATTGTTTTAATGTTTTTACTTTGCTGTTCGCCCACAAAGTGCTATAAAAAAAGCTACATTAAAGCCGATATTTCTATCCGAACGTACCACCCCTAGTAATTTTTAAACGGTCACTAGAACCCGTTTCAAGGGTATAATTCTAAATAACAGAACAGAATTATATCCTAGATGATTTTTTGCATTAGCTCATCCACACCACTCCATTATTTTGCTTGCTGGAGTGCTAAAGCAAGTGACCTATTGTTAATTTTATACAAATTATTTTAGGCAATAGGAAACTAGACCTTTACAATTCTCACTTTTTTTGATAAAATATTAACTGTCGAGGTTAATATTTTTTAGTGGGAATTGTAAAAGTTTCATTAAACAATATTTAATTTTTCAGTAAGCTAATGCATTGGTAGTGCAGTAGCTTATTTTTTTATCTAAATTTTAATTATTTTCTAATTCTTCTCTTTCTGTTAATACATAGGTCAATACTTTCTAGAATACTAACTCTATCTGCTAAAGAAGCTACTCTTTCAGCATCGTTCACATAATACTTATTTAATGTTTTCAAATTTGTGTGACCTGTGATTCGGCTTAATGAAATAATATCTACGTTTTTATTAACTGCATGGGTAATAAATGTTCTTCTAAATTGATGAATACTCTTATCACCAACTTTTTTATGGATACAATATCTTCTTATTAGGGTCTGTAATGTGTTTGTATTCAATGGCTTTGCATAGCTATTACAAAACAATGTATCTTCTTCGTTCTCATATTTTCTATAAGTCAACCATTCGATTAATAAAACTTTTAATGAAGTTGAAATTGGTAATAGCCTATTTTTCTTTGTTTTTGTGTGTCTACTGTAGATAATAAGATTATTAAAATCTATATCTCTAACTTGTAATGATATTAATTCTGAAAGTCTTAATCCTGTAGAAACAAATGTTGCAATTATAATTCTTGCTTGATATCTCATAAAAGACTCCCTTGGCTCTTCACGAAGTAATTCTTCTAAATCTTCTTTGCTATATACCCTTTTTTGTTTCTCTTGTGCTGATATTTTGTTTATTTTTATTTGCTTCATATAGCCTTTTTCTGTAGCGTAATTAAAAATAGTCTTTAAGTGAGTAAGGTGTGTATTAACACTGGTTTCCCTATTTGTTTTTAATAATTCTTGCATATAATTTTCTATTGTCTTTTGGGTAATATCCTTACATAAAGTGCCACTAGGAACATATCTAAGGAAACTATTAATTTTTTCTGTATAAGTTTTTATCGTCCAACGACTTCTTTGATTAGATTTTAAATTAAGTAAAAATTCATCAAATAGTTCTTTAATTGTTTTTTCTTGATTATCTCTCTTTTTTAAA
Source organism: Bacillota bacterium (assembly GCA_030706015.1). Lineage (GTDB taxonomy): Bacteria > Bacillota > Clostridia > Clostridiales > Clostridiaceae > JAUZPI01. The sequence continues at coordinate 113,799 of JAUZPI010000002.1, read as the reverse complement.
CGCAAACAAGGCATGCAACTCCCCTCCTAAATCCTTCAATAAGGGAAATTACATGCCTTTTTATATTAAAATATCATGTATTCATTTAATATATTATTTCATCTTATAATATGCCTGAAACCCAGTCATATCAGGCAACATGCCTTTTTATCTTATGCGTCTAATAAGAATGCATGATATCCTCTCATGGTTTCATATATGTCTGCTTTACTAGCCACTTCATATGGAGCATGCATATTTTGAAGGGCTATTCCGCAATCTATAACCCTCATTCCGTATTGGGCTAATATATACGCAATAGTTCCGCCGCCGCCTTGATCAACCTTGCCAAGTTCTGCCGTTTGCCAGGTTACATTATGCTTATCCATAATTGCTCTTATTTCAGCAATATATTCTGCATTAGCATCATTACTTCCAGACTTACCTTTAGCACCAGTATACTTGCAGAATACTATACCTTTTCCAAAATAAGCTGAATTCTTCTTTTCCATTACACTTGGATAATTAGGATCAAAGGCTGCAGTTACATCTGAAGAAAGCATCTTTGAGTTAGCAAGGCATCTTCTAAGCTTTAACTCATTAAAAGTTTCAGCTAAATTCATAATTTCTGCCACTGTGTTTTCGAAAAATTTAGAATGCATACCAGTTGCGCCAACACTTCCTATTTCTTCTTTATCCACTAATAATGCCACACAGGTCTTATCAGGATTTTTTACTTCTAAAAGGGCTTCAAAGGAAGTATAGGCACATATTCTATCGTCATGTCCATATCCCATTACCATACTCCTGTCAAAACCATAGTCTCTTGCCCTGCCTGCAGGAACTACCTCTAATTCGGCTGAAACAAAATCTTCTTCAATAATTCCATACTTTTCATTTAAAAGCTTAAGAATATTTTGTTTAACTCTATTTTTAGCTTTCTTATCTTCTATTGGCATGCTTCCAACTAAAATATTTAGGTTTTCTCCCTCTATTCCCTCAGATAATTTCTTTTGAAGCTGATCAGCAGATAAGTGTATAAGTAGATCAGATATTCCTATAACTGGATCAGAATCGTCCTCTCCAATAACAACATCTACTCTTTCTCCACTCTTCTTAACTACAACTCCATGAATAGAAAGAGGAATTGTTACCCATTGGTATTTTTTTATTCCACCGTAATAATGAGTCTCAAGCATTGCAAGCTCTGTATCTTCATACAAAGGATTTTGCTTTAAGTCTAGCCTTGGAGAATCGATATGCGCACCTAAAATCCTCATACCTTTTTCAAGTTTGTCACTTCCAATTACAAATAAAGCCAAAGCTTTATCCATATTGTTAGCATAAACCTTATCTCCAGCTTTTAATTTTCCACCCTTATCTAATATAGCCTGCAAATCCTTAAAGCCTTGCTTTTCAGCCTGAGCTATACATTCTTTTACGCATTCTCTCTCAGTCTTGCACTTTGAAATAAAATCAATGTATCTTTTGGATAATTGGAATACCTTATCCAACTCTTTTTCATTATATTTATTCCATGCATATTCATATTCCTTCCCAAATTTCTCAGTTTTATTAGCTTCTTCCGTCATTTCTATATCCTCCTATAAATATCTTATCAAATTGACTAATAATTTCATAGCCATTTTTTCTTTTTAAATAGGTATATTAAATACATGGCTACTACTACCATAATAAAAACCACAATATAGTAGCCATAATCCATTCTGGTAAAGGGTATATGCTTTACATTCATACCATACATACTTGTTATAAGATTTAATGGAAGAAATATTGTAGCGATCATTGTAAAAACCTTCATCAACTCATTTGTCTTATTACCAGTCTCAGATTCAAAAGCTTCTCTAACTAATGCTAAATCTTGAACTAAGCTTTCGAGATAGAGCATTAATTTATCTATTTTACTATTTAAACTAGTGAAATAATGCAGACTATCCTTTTCTATTACAGAATTATCATTACTTATTAAGCTGTCTCCTATATATCTAAGTGGATTGATATGTTTTTTTATTATATAAACCTGCCTTCTTAGGTTAATAAGCTGATCAATTTGTTCCTGCCTTGGACTTTTTAAAATTTTTATTTCAATTGCATCAGTTTTAGCTTCAAGTTCCGAAATAATCCTATAATTCCTTACAATCATTCTATCCAAGATATAGTATAATACTATAAAAGCTTGAGGATTGTCCTTTAATAAAAAACAATTCTTCGAATTTTTTATATCTCTTTCCAATTCATCAATTAAATCTAATTCTCCATCAAAGACTGTTATAATATAATCCTTACTTAGAAATATATTTAAATCCTTCGCTTTAATTCTTTCGTCCTTATAATCCAAAACACTAAAATGCATATAAATATATTTATCAAAAAAACCTATTTTCGATGATTGCTTTACTTCCATACATTCTTTTACAAACTGTTCATCTAAAGAAACAATTCCTTTAACTGCTTCAATTCCTTTGTCATTGATTAGAAACCATAAATTGTTCTTATTTAATCCCCTATCTTCTTTTGCTACTTCTTTAAAACCATCCTTTATGTCGAATACAAGCATATCATCACCATATTATTTATTATTTAAATATAGTGTTTTCAAATTGTCTGTATTTATACTTGGGGTTGCTATTATCTAAAATTGTGTACTCCAGTTTCAGTTATTAATCCGTCAATAGGTTCATCGCTAGGCTCCAGAGGAACCTTATCTATAATTTGAAGATTATAACACAAAGCAATTCTAAAAGCATCCTCTCTTACATAATTTAAAAACCTGTCATAGAATCCTCCGCCATAGCCAATTCTTCCACCCTTCAAGTCAAAAGCAAGACCAGGCATAAGTAACAAATCAATACTATCTTCACTTATTTCCTCTGACTCAGCCTTAGGTTCTAAGATTCCAAAGGATCCTTTCTCAGTAAGGTCCTGAAAGCCATTTATTCTTACAGCTTTCATTCCTAGCTCCTTAGAAATAACTTTAGGTACTGAAATTATTTTTCCGTCATTTAACATGCACTCTATTATTTTATGTGTATCTACTTCATCCTTATAACTTACATAAATAAATATGTTTTTTGCATTTTTGTAGAAATCACTGTTAATAACTTCATTATATATCAATACATCGTATTGGCTTTTTTCAGCTTGAGGTAATGTTTTTCTCTTATCTCTTATATATTTTCTTACCGCTATTTTATTTTCCACCATCAACCATCGCACCCATTCTTTGATTTATTGTGTCTACTGGTGAAATATGTGAATTTAAGGTGTATCTAAAGTTTGCTGCTGCTGCTTCTATTATTACCGCTAGATTTCTTCCTGGTCTGATAGGAAGAGTGATACTTCTTACAGGAATATTTAATATATCAATATACTCCTTATCTATACCCAATCTATCGTAAGCCTCTCCTTCTTTCCATTGTTCAATACGAATTACTAAATCTATGGTTTTGCCATTTAACACGGAACTAAGTCCATATAAAGCTGGTACATCAATGATACCTAACCCTCTTACCTCTAGCATACCTGATGTAATGTATGGAGAGCTTCCATGCAGAATATTATCAACCTCTTTAATATCAACTGCATCATCAGCTACAAGTCTATGTCCTCTTTTAACTAATTCTAAGGCAGTTTCACTTTTACCAACTCCACTTTCACCAGTGATTAAAATACCTATTCCGTATATATCAACTAGTACACCATGTACTCTTGTCTCTGGAGCTAATTTTTCATCTAAATAGTTCATAACCTTGCTTATAAAACGTGTAGTTGGCTGGTTAGTCCTAAGTATCCATCTATTGAACTGCTGAGCATTTTCAATAAATTCATCATGTGGTTTTAGTCCTCTTGCAATGACAGTGCAAGGAGTTTCAAATTGAAAAAACTTTTTAAGTCTTTTATTTCTAAATTCAGATCTCATAGCATCTAGAAAACTCCATTCTGCATTTCCTACTATCTGAACTCTATCATTTGCAAAATAGTTGTAAAAACCAGTAAACTGAAGTCCTGGTCTATTTATATCACTTAAATTTATTTCATTTCCCTTCTTACCTTGCACAATAACCTCAAGGTTCAAATCTTCAACTAAATTCTCAACTGTTATAGGCATAACAATTACCGCCTTTCAATATTATATTTTATTGTAGTATTTAAATTAATGATTCCAAATATTTTTACAATATTAGTACCTTTAACACCATTTAGTATTATTTTTAACACCATACATCTTTATTATATCAAAAATTGTTGAAAGTTCTATTAATAAACAATTAAATAATAAAAAAAGATTTCTGTAGCACGTTGACTACGTTTATGTTACGAATGAAAGCTCGACCTCAGGTGGAGAGAGGATATTTGTGTCCTTCTAAAAGAAATAGGAATTGCTAAGCTCGTTCAAATGCAGTCATAGTGCTGCAGAACCTCTAAGAGCACTGAATAATGGAATTTATAAATTATCCACAAAACAGGATAATTTATAAATTCCTAAATAATAAAAAAGCCTGTATTTTTACATACAAGCTTTAAATTTCCTAGTGAATGAACGCTCGATCTGAGATTGGGTGAGATTATTTGTTTCCGAAATCACAATAATTACCTATTACTGTTAGCTACCTTATTCTTCATATCAGTTAATGAATGAACGCTCGATCTGAGATCGAGAGAGATTATTTGTTTAGAAATAATTCACTTTTGCTAAAATTGTGTCTTGCTTCAACAAATCTTACAGTACCAGTTTTAGCTCTCATAACTATAGAATTTGTTGTAGCATGGTCAGCCTTTGAAAATACAACTCCCTTTAACAAATCACAGTCTGTGATAGCAGATGCTGCAAAATAAACATCATCACTTTTTACTAAATCGTCAATGGTAAATATCTTATCTGGATCTGGTATACCCATAGAATCGCATCTTTTTCTTTCTTCTTCACTACGTGGTAAAAGCTGTGCTTGCATTTCTCCACCCATACATTTTATAGCCGCAGCAGCAATTACACCTTCTGGTGCTCCGCCGATTCCCATAAGAAGATCTACTCCTGTTTCTTCAAAACCGCAAGCAAGTGCAGCAGCCACATCCCCTTCTCCGAAGAACCTTACTCTTGCACCTACTTCTCTAGCCTCATTTACAATATGATCATGTCTTTCTCTATCCTGAACAATAACAGTTAGCTCATTGATATCCTTATTTAAAGCTTTAGCCACATTTATAATATTTTCCCTTGCAGATTTATTTATATCTATAGCACCCTTAGCTCCTGGTCCTACAGCTATTTTCTTCATATACATATCAGGAGCATGCAAAAGACTACCCTTAGTTCCCATGGCAACTACTGCTATAGCATTTGAAAGCCCTTTAGCAATTAAAACAGTACCATCTAAAGGATCAACTGCTATATCCATCTCTGGCATATTATCGTCCCAAATACCTACCTTCTGTCCTATGTAAAGCATTGGAGCCTCATCTAGTTCACCTTCTCCAATAACTACAGTTCCTCTAATAGGCATCATTGAGAATGCCTTTTCCATTCCATCTACCGCTGCCTGATCTGCAGCAATCTTATCTCCTCGACCCATAAATTTAGCAGCCTCTAGTGCAGCTGCCTCCGTAACTCTTACTAAACCCATAGCCAAATCTGTGTTCAACATATTTGTCCTCCCTATAACAATCTTATTAAATTATAGACTAAACATCTAGTGTAAAAACGTGTTATCTATAATATAATTATGCTGCACAATTACGCTAATTACATAGATATTATATCATATAAGTAACATAAAACAACTTTTTTATTCCTTTAATATGACCATTTTCGATATTTACATATATTACCATTCAGCTTTTTTCAACACCTGAGTGATTTTACATAAATAGTAAATTGTAGATTATGATGGTTTTTATCATACTTTATGGCACTTTTTGTATATAATTGACTATTAAAGGCAATTAAAATGATTTTACATAGTTTCGGATATTTGGTAAAATATACGTGCAATCAGAATTAAGGGGTATTTTGAAATAAGGGGGTGTTTTATATGAATTTTTATCTCAACATATTAAATTATCGAATTGAATCACTAAGGGAATCTTTACACAATTTAATCTGCAACAATGAGTTAACTGATTCAAATGTTGTGTTGTGCAGTCAAGAGCTAGACAAGCTTTTAGTTAAATATGAGATGTTGAAATCTACATATAACCACGCTGCATAAATTTGTTTTTTTGTTTCTTCTGATTGCTACTTATTGTTTATTATTTATTGATTTAATTTAGGCCAAGTACTATGTACTTGACTTTTTTATTTATTCAAAATTAAAACTTTAAGGCATAATACATATTTTATATTACAAAAAATAAAAACACACAAACCAAGTTTGTGTGCTTAATAATGGCAGCCCCATGGGGAATCGAACCCCAGTTTCCGCCGTGAGAGGGCGGCGTCTTGACCGCTTGACTATGAGGCCATATAACAGCAACTGATACTATTATATCACTTTTATACATAGTTTCAAGTTGAAAATGTTATCATTTTTATAACCTCTAGCCAGTTTATATGGACTATGCTCTTATTCTCTTTTTCTATCGGCAGCATTCTCAATAATATATAAACTTGTTTAATAAGTTTATATATTCAATTCATCAAGAATCTTTTCAATTTCAACTTCTTCATCTTCTTCATGAAAAATAGCTACAATTTCACTATATTCGCTGCTTTCTTTCTCAACATTGTAAGAAATAAACTGAGAACTTATTTCCAGCTCCTCCATTAATTCTTCTAATATATCTCCCACATTATCCACTGCTAAATCACTTAGATATGGTAAGTAAAATTCTTCGTACCATGCTTCACTTTCTTCATCCTCTTCACATTCATCATTTGCATAAGCTTTTGCAGCATTTAACTCATCATCATCAAAATCAAAAAAGAATCTGAAAACCAATACCTTATCATTAAATTTTATTTCCTCAATATCGTCCATTCCATTATCTTTCAAAAATGATATTATGCTCTCCTTATTCATAATATTACCTCCAACTTTTTTTCTAATATTTATGAGTATTTTTGATTAAATTTTAATTAGCCATGATACACATGATACTATAATATCACATATATCAACAAAATATAAATACCTATGTATTTTCTTATGTATGTTTATTTATTATGCAACTATTTGTAATTTTCTTATTTTACTTTTACTACTTTTCATTTTTTCAAATTGCTATATAATCAATTCGTGCATTGTTCTGACGTCAAAACTTTTAACAACTAAATTAATTAAACATTTAGGAAATCATTAGAATTTTATCAAAACTTAAATAAAATATAGTATAAAATATAAAGCTATAATTGTAGGAAAGGTGGTAGTATAGATGAATGTAAATTTGATTGGAGTACCTCTATTTTATGGTTGTGACAGAGAAGGTGCAAATTTAGCCCCTGATAAGTTAAGAGAAAAAAATGTAATACAGGTTATAAATGATAATAACCATAAAACCTATGACTGCGGAAATATTTACGTACCTGAAGTAAATGTTTGTGAAAAATATGCTCACAACCCAAAAATGAAATATTTAAAGCCTATTGTAGATGTTAATACCAGCCTTGCTGATGAAGTATATAAAACTTTATCTCAGGGACACTTTCCATTTATCATTGGTGGAGATCACTCCATAGGACTAGGAAGTATATGCGGAGCAAGTAAATACTATAATAATTTAGGGGTAATTTGGGTTGATGCTCACGGCGATATCAATACTCATGAAACAACAGAATCAGGTAACATTCACGGAATGCCTCTTGCCTCAGCCATGGGTATAGGACCATCAGAACTTACAAATTTATATTACTCAGGAAGAAAAATCAAACCTGAAAATGTGTTCATAATAGGTGCAAGAGATTTAGATAAAGGTGAATTAGAATTAATAAAAGAACTCAAATTAAATGTGTACTCAACTAAAGCTGTTAGAAACATGGGTATAGAAGCAATTCTTAAAGAGGTTATGAATAAAATTTCAATGCAAGGTATAAAAGCTGTTCATCTTAGCTTTGATATAGATTGCCTAGATCCTAATTTAGTTCCTGGTACTGGCACTCCTGTTTTAGACGGTATGAGTATAGAGGAGGCAAAAATAGTACTACAAAAACTAGCTGAGTCCAAACTTGTTAAATCAATGGATTTAGTTGAATTAAATACACTGCTTGATAAAGGTGATACAACTACAAGCCTGGTAATGGACCTAATAGATTGGACTTTTAAGCACTTTAACTAAAGAAAATGCCCTGTTTAACATAATGTTGATTTTTATTTAATGTAAAGAGCATTAAATAAAAATCAACATAAAACAGAGCAATTATCTTTTTGCTGTATTATAGTAATTCCATGTATTTATCTATAAACTCATCAGCTGCCTCAAATTCTTTCTTATCAGGCACAAATTTAAATTTTAAGCCTTCCTGTACAGTTTTGAATTTCAAAGATTTTAATCTCTCCGTAAGCATTGTAACACCTTCGCCGCTCCATCCATAGGAACCAAAAGCTGCTGCTGCTTTGCCTCTATTTGTTATAGCACATACTAGTGAAAGCATATCCCAAGCTGGCTTTACAGCATCTTGATTTATTGTTGGTGAACCCACCATAATACCAGAAGCACCTTCTACAAGCTTAATAAGATCATTCATATCCATACTTGTAATCTCATGACTTTCAGCCCTTACACCTTTTTCATTTATTTTCTTAGCAAGGTATTCAGCCATCTTTCCTGTATTTCCATAAGCAGTAATGTAGAAAATTTGTACATTTTTTTCTTTTGGAAGCTGTTCTGTTGCCCATTCTTTATAAAGTCCTGTATATTTTTCAATATCATCCACATGTAATGGGCCATGGCTTGGTGCTGCAATATCAATTTCTAAATCTTTAATTTTATCTAAGCCAGCAAGCACAAATTTTTTAAACGGTCCCATGATAACATCAAAATAGTATTGCATTTCTTCAAAATAATCATCTGCACATTCATCAGTTATTCCTTCCTTTGGACAGTAGTGACATCCTAAGAAATCGCATGTAAATAGTACCTTTGCTTCTTCCACATAGGTAAACATAGTATCTGGCCAATGTAAATTAGGCGCTGATATGAAATTTAATGTAGTCTTTCCTAGATTTAATTTTCCCATTGCAACAGCATCTTGACTTTTAAATTCTTTATTAACTATTTCTGATGCATAGGTTATAGCTGCTTTAGTTGCTATAACTACTGCTTCTGGATATATTTCTAAAAGTCTGTAAAGTGATCCGCTGTGATCAGGTTCAGTATGCTGTACTATAATATAATCTACTTTTCTATCACCTATAACACTTCTAATATTTGAGATGAAGTCATCAAAAAAACCATCTTTAACTGTATCAACTATAGCTACCTTTTCGTCATCAATTAAATATGAATTGTATGTAGTTCCTTTTTTTGTTTCCATTATTATATCAAATACTCTTAAACCTGCATCATGGACTCCCACCCAATATACATTGTCTTTCATTTTAATAGCACTCATTATTTTCCCTCCTGCATATATATTTAAAAATTATTAAATTTTCGCCCTATATTTTTTCATTTCCATAATATTCTACCATAATAATTGTTATTATTAAACACCATTTATCATCTTAATTCAGTTTTATTCCGAAATCAATGGTGATATATTTCCATTGTAAAAAACATATTGAAAATGAAGCGCTCTTGTTAATGCCACATAAAGAATCTTTTTATCCAGCTCATTGTCACCATAGTTTTCTTCATTACAATTATAAATTACGCTACAATCAAATTCTAACCCTTTTGTCATATACGATGGAATAATTATCTTATCCATATTTAAGGTCTTATCTGTATCTTTTATTAATTGCCATTTAAAACTGCTATATTTATTTAAAGCTTCTTTAATTTTTTTGCATTCATCATAAGTTCTACCGATTACTGCAACTGTTTTCTTCTTCATTTCCTCTACTTCAACCGCTATTTCGTCTAATGACTTAGCAAATTCTTTATTATTAACAAAACTTATAACCTGAGGCGCCTTACCATGTCTTAAAACAGGCAGTGCAGGCTTTAAACTACCCTTTTGCTTACTTAATACCTTATTTGCAAAATCAATAATTTCAATAGTAGATCTATAGCTTTGAGTAAGCGGAACATAGCTAGCATTATTCTCAAATACGCTATCTATAAGTTTCTCCCAGCTCTCTATACCTTTATAATAGTATATTCCTTGACCTAGATCTCCCACTATGGTACAGGAATCGTTAGCTGCCATCATTTTAATAGAAACGTATTGGAATAAACTATAATCCTGCGCTTCATCAACCACTATATGCTTATATTTATGTTTTTCTGGTATGCCCTCTATCCTAAACTTTAAATATAACATTATTGCTAAGTCATCACTATCTACAATATTATTCTGTTCATTTTCCTTATACTCACTGGCTAAATAATTAAATAATAACTCTGGTACTTTACCGGCAGTTACCTCTTTAAATATTTCCTCATTACAATATAGCTGTTCTAGCAATCTTCTTGGATTGCTGTGCTTCCAATTATCGAAATAATTATCAAGCTCTTCTCTCGCCAAGATTTGAATTTCTCTTTTCTTATTATCTCTCTCATCGTAAATTTCTATTAACTTTTTCCTACGTTCTACGCTGTCTTCCATAGTTTTTTTAATTCGCGCAATTGCATATTCATAAGTAAAGTTAACCCTATCCACTAAATCTAATATCTTTTCCTGTACTTTCAAATTAAAGTATTTTTTGATTTCCTCTTTTCTCGCATCCAAAGGTAAATGTACCATATCCTTTGTAAATAATCTCCTAATCTCCTTACTTTCAAATAGTACATTACCATTTACCTTAATATCATCCACCATTGAATCCTGAATCTCCAAATACCTTAAATATCTATCTACAATTGCCTTAAATAACATGGAACCTTTAAGCTTACTACTGCTCGTTATATATTTAACCTTTTCATTGTCACTTTCCTCTAATACCTTAGCTAATTTTTTATCCTTATTATAAACCTTATATTTCAGCTGCAGCACTTCCAATGCAATTTCCTCAAAGGTTTTTTGCCTTACACTTTCAACCCCAAGACTTGGTAATACTTCAGAAATATAATCTAAGAAAACCCTATTAGGTGCAATAACCAAAACATCAGAAGGCTTTAATGTATTCTTGTATTTATATAATAAATAAGCAAGTCTATGAAGAGCTATAGTTGTCTTACCTGATCCGGCTGAACCTTGTACAATTACTGGAGAATTTTTATCGGCTCTTATTACGTCATTTTGTTCCTTTTGTATAGTGGCTACAATATCCCTCAGCTTACTGCTGGTGCTTTGCTCTAAATTTATTTTCAAAAATTCATCTATAAGAGCATTCCCTTCCTTCTCTTCAACACCAGACTTTAAAATTATCTCATTAATTCCTTCATCGAAAACATTAATTAAATCCCCAGCCTTAATTAGGAATTTTCTCTTAAGTGATAATTCACCATCAATAAAACCTAAAGGTGCTTCATAGGATACCTTGCCTTCAGTACCGCTGTAATATAAATCTGCAATGGGTGCCCTCCAATCAATTACAATCTCATCCTGATTATCACCCAATCCAAACTTGCCAATATAATAGCTTTCAACATCGGTTCTAAGCCTCTCCCTGAAATCTATTCTAGCAAAATATGGCTGCTGTTTTGCCTCATTAAATTCCTCTAAGCTTTTATGGGTAATCTCATATAACTTTTGTGTGGTTTCTAATTCTTCACTATATCTACCTTTTGATTGTTTTTTTAATTCCGCTATTTTCTTTTGAAATTCTATATCACTTTGTCTTTTTTCTGCTATTTGCTCATCTACCCAAAGCCTGGTTTCATCAAGCTTTCTTTTCTCAAAATTCATTTCAGTTTCATTTACAGCCATTTTATTTTCCTCCAACAAATTATGTGAACAAAGATTATATCACTATTATACCTCATTGTAAATATTGGAACACAGCATCAGACTATAATTTATAAATATTTTTATTCGTATATTCATTTAAAATTTGTATTATTTATCTAATTTCATTCATATAATTTCAATATCAAGTGAATAAAGTAAACGGGGGGATATATAAATGAACATACTAATTACGGGTGCGGACCATGGCATTGGTAAATACTTAACAAGCTCCTTAAAATCAGAACATAAGATTTATGATTTTTCAATGGACAATCTGGATGTAACAAAGAAATCAGCGGTACTTGATATAATTGCAAATATTTCACCAAATATTGTAATTCATGCTGAGTCCATGGATAATATAGATTCCTGTGAAGCTAATGAAACGGATGCTTATACTATTAATACTATCGGAACCTTGAATGTAGCTCATGCCTGCAGTTTATTAAACATACCTATATTCTACATGTCTACTAGTTCAGTTTATGGCGATTCAAAAAACACACCTTATTATGAAACAGACGAATGCAACCCTGTAAACGTATACGGAAAAACTAAATTAGCTGGTGAAAAACTTATCAGAACCGTGTGTAGTAAGTTTTTCATTTTAAGAATAGGGTGGTTATTTGGCGACGAGGATTGTTTTGTAAAGAAAATAATTAAAAATAAAAATATACCCGTATTTGTATGCAGCGATGAAATAGGTAATCCAACCTATATCGAAGATTTATCAAACTGCATAAATGTAATGATGAATTCAAATTTATACGGCATTTACAACTGTGCTAGTCCACACCCAATTACGAAAAGCCATTGGGTTCAAGGTATTCTTAACAATTCTGGAGTAGAAAAAAGCGTTCTTGAACTCCCCCAAAACTTTCTATCCCTCAAAGCTCAAAGACCAAAATATTCTGCTGTAAGTACTATAATGCTAAAAAACTGTTTTAACCTTGAACTGCCAAACTGGGAAGAGAGTCTTAAAAAGTATATGGAACTAATAAAATAAAGCAAGCCGCTATGTAATTACAACTGCATAGCGGCTTATTTGAGTTCAACACTTAATATTTAATTATATTCTAATACTAATATACCTCCTAGTATTGTATATCATATTTACTATTAAATTGTCTGATAACCTCTTTAAATCCTGAATCCAAACGAAGCATCACCTGGTCTACTATTATCTTTGGAATTTTCCTATAATAAGCTTGGGCTATTCCTCCCGTCATACATGCAATAGTATCGCTATCACCACCTATTGATATTGCTTTTCGAATAGCATCTTCATAATCTTCTGATTCTAAAAAAGCGACAATTGCTTGTGGTACTGAGCCTTGGCAGCTGGAGTCAAATGCATATCCTTCTCTTATTTCATCAAGTGTAAATTCAAGATTATATTTAAAATTGTGCTGTATAAAGTTTTTTATAAAGCTTTTATCCTTGCCTATTCTAGCAAAATATACGGCACCAGCAATAGACTGGGCTCCCCTAATCCCCTGCTTATGATTATGAGTTACCATGGCACTTCTCTTTGCCTCTTTCAAAACTTCCTCAATTGAGTTAAAGGCAAATCCAACTGGGCTAACCCTCATAGCTGATCCGTTACCAAAGCTATTGTAGGGTTTGATAGATTTGGCAGATAACCATTCATTAAACATATTACCATAACCAGCATTAGGATGCCTTTTTCCATAGGCTTTCAAGGCGTATGCATAAGCTTCTTTTGAATGAGCATTATCCTTGAAAGGATTTTTAAACTTTCTTTTATTCAAAATTGCCTCTGCCACAGCTATTGTCATAACAGTGTCATCAGTAAACCTAGATTCTCTACTAAAAAGTTCAAATTCTATATTTTTTACATTATGCCATTCATAGGTTGACCCAATTACATCTCCTGCAATTGCTCCAAACATATTTTCCCCCCTTTAATGAACAAAATAACTTTCGTATCTCACATAATTTATAAGTATCCAAATTCATTAATACACCTGCTAACAACTTCATCAGTGTCAGCAAAACTGATATTGTTAGTTTTGAGTTTTTTATTTGATATCCTCAAATCTCTCTTTTTTTCCTTCTAGGATATTATACTGAATATAAAGTGTAAAAAGTAAATACCCGTGACAATAATTACAACGGCAGCAATTCCAATACCCAGTATTAAATTCCATGCTAAATCTTCACTAGCAGTTTTTGATTTCTTTAGAATAAACCTGCTAACATAACCTACAACAACAGCTAAAGGTATCATTATCACTGCGATTATTAAATAATCTTTATAGTTAAACAAAGGTTGTGTCCCTAATCTCCTGGATATCTTCATTTGCATTATAGAATTAAAAATAAATAAAACAGAGAGGATATAGTAACATATGATATTGATTCTTCTTTTTTTTCCAATAAAGTCTGCACCTTTTTCCTTATATATATCATAAAGCGCTGGATTCATAAATTCTATGAATTTGTCATGGAATTCTGGTTTGATAGTAAATAATGTAGCTTGTACTAAAAAGATAATTGCTAAAATAAATATGGTCACACCAACACCAATTGTGCTATATGCCAAGAACAATACTAATAACATAATTATTGAAATTCCGATAGATCGTTTACTCATTATGCTTTCTCCTCACAATCAAATTGTATATAAGACCTGAAATAAACGGACAAACTATTGTTACTATAAATATTATTCCTGCTTTATAGGTAATATCAAAGGAAATAATTATATGCTGTATTATTATAATGATTCCAATTATTAAACCACACAATAGACTTAAATATCTGCTTAACTTAAATATAGTCTTAGGTTTTACAATATAAAAGAAACATATAAAGATTAGTATAACTGCGATTAATAGAGTAAATGGTCTTAGTTTCTCCGGTATATAATATTTTTGACTAACAGTAAAAATATAACCAGCAACTATTAATACTAATAATATAAGATACTCCTTAAGTTTTAATTTATAATACATGTTATTACCTCCATACACTTTTATTTATAATTTGAGATTAACATTAAAATAGTACCATATTTATCTATATTTTACTATAGAGTAAAAAAAGCAAGTGACTCTCAGTCAGCTAAGAGTCACTTGCTTTATATTTTTTATTATGCTTCAAACATCTTTACTAGTTTAATTCTTAATGCTCTTTCTATAGCTGCTGCTAATGCAAAAGCAATAACTGCGTCTATAAAATGATGTATTATTGTACCTACTCCAACTAAAACCAAAGATTGATACATCTTATATCCAAAAGGTATAACCACTAGTGCCTCTAATACGGCATGTATAGGAGCTGTTATTACAACTACCTTCTTTATGGATACTCCTCTTTTTATAAGAAGGGCACCAACTAGTCCAACAAATGTGTGCATAAATGCTCTTGCTGCAACTACTGAAGTAGAAGTTAACATAAATCCTATAAGTGAACCCACCCCAACAGCTACTGCTGCCTCAGGTCCCACAAGCATTGCCAGAAACATAGGTACATGAGCCCCTAGTGTTGCTGTAAAAGGCGGAAAAGTAACTCTTAGAAATGGACCAAATACAACTGGTATTATAATTGCGAGTGCTGTTAAAAGCGCTGAAAATGTTAGTTTTCTTACTGCTAATTTCATTTATTCAACCTCCATATATAACTGTATATACAGCAGTATACACAAAGGATTGTTAATTGTAAATGTCAATTCTTTTCAAGTTCTTCATACTTAAATCTAAAGCTGTATAAGAGTGAGTCAAAGATCCTGAGGAAATATAGTCAACTCCAGTAAGAGCTATATCTCTAATTGTGTCTAAGCTTACATTTCCAGATGCCTCAAGAATTGCTCTTCCATTTGTAAGTTCTACAGCTTTTTTCATAGTAGCTAAGTCCATATTATCCAGCATTATAATATCAGCTTTGGCTTCCAGGGCTTCTTGTAACTGTTCTAAGCTCTCAACCTCTACTTCTAGCTTTCTTACAAAGGAGACACTTTTTCTAGCCATCTCAATAGCCTGTGTTATTCCTCCTGCTGCATCTATATGGTTATCCTTAATTAATACTCCATCTGCTAGATTATATCTATGATTACAACCGCCGCCAACGGTAACAGAATACTTCTCCAAAATTCTAAGACCTGGAGTAGTTTTTCTTGTATCCAAAAGCTTAGCCTTTGTTCCATCTAATTTATCTGCAAATTTTCTAGTAAGTGTAGCTACCCCGCTCATTCTTTGAATTAAGTTTAATGCCACTCTTTCTCCAGTAAGTACATTCTTAGTACTTCCTTTTATTTTCCCTATAAGCTGAGAATAACTTACTTTATCCCCTTCATTTACAAGAAATTCCACTTCAACATTTCCTAAAAGCGTAAAAACTCTTCTAAACACTTCTATACCTGCAATAATACCTTCTTCCTTGGCAATCAAATCTACTGTACAGGTGTCATCTTTACTCATTATTGAATTTGTAGTTATATCATCATAGGCACCGTCTTCAACAAGAGCATTTTTTATTATCTCGTCAACAACTAACCAGTTCATCAGCTTTATCCTCCACTAATAATTTAAATTTGTTTATTGCAAGGCTTCTATTCTCACGCTTCAATTCTTGAACCTCATCTAAACCTAAGGAACTCTGTGTGATTTTAATATCTATTGAGTGTATATTATCATTAATAAATTTTGCTGCTCTTCTTGAAAAAACCAGACCTTCAAGAAGAGAGTTTGATGCCAATCTGTTAGCACCATGTACACCTGTACAACTGACCTCTCCGCAGGCAAATAGATTTTCCATTGATGTACGCGAAAATGTATCTACCTGTATTCCCCCCATAAAATAATGCTGTACGGGGGTCACTGGTATGAATTGTTTTGTAATATCTATTCCCCTCTTTTTACACTCAGAGTATATAAGTGGAAATCTATTAACTATAAATTCTCCCTTCATAGCTGAAATATCCAAGAACACATAAGGAGATTTAGTCCTATTTTCTTCCTCATATATAGCATTTGCCACTACATTTCTAGGAAGCAGTTCATCAATAAATCTCTCACCCTTGGAGTTTATTAATTTACCGCCTTCTCCCCTAACAGATTCCGATATAAGAAATCTCTTTTTATGAGGACTTACTTCATATAGGGCCGTTGGGTGGAATTGAATATATTCCAAATCCTTTAATGCTATATTATTTCTTATAGCAATAGCAATGCCATCACCAGTAACCGTTCTCTGATTGGTAGAATTTTTAAACAATCCGCCAATACCGCCGCTGGCCAGTATGGTTGCCTTTGCATGGATATTTAATATCTTTCCGTTACTGATAGTAACTGAACCGCAGCAAATATTACCTTGCCTTATAATATCTATCAGCTCAGTATTTTGATATATGGTTACATTCTTTTTTTTCTTCACAGAAGCCCATAAAGCTTCAAAGACTTTTCTGCCCGTTTCATCTGCACAGTGAACTATTCTATTTACACTGTGAGCTCCCTCTCTTGTGTATTCATAACCATTCTCGCACAAATCAAAAGCCACACCATAATTTACAAGGTTCTCTATGTTATCCATAGATTCCTCTGCTAACACCTTAACAGCATTTATGTCATTCTTATAAACTCCTGCCCTTAAAGTATCATCAATAAATAATGGTTCATCTTGTTTGTTTCTTGCGGTAGAAATTCCACCCTGTGCAAGATAAGTGTTACATTCATCTACAGTGGTCTTTGTAATTAGCGTTACATTTAATCTTGAGCTTAAATTAAGTGCCGCATATAGCCCGGCAACTCCACTACCTACAATCAACACATCTGTACATATATCCATTTATAATCATCTCCCAAGTAGGTGCATATTGTTTAAGGCATTATAAGCTTTTACTCTAATGTCTTCATCTATAGTAATTACGTTCTTCATTTCCTTTAGTGCATTATAAACATCTTCTAAACCAGTTTTCTTCATATTAGGACATACCATATTATCTGGAGCGTAGAATTTTTTATTTGGATTTCTTTTTTCAAGCTCATGTAATACTCCTATTTCAGTAACTATTATGAACTTGTCCGAAGAATCCTCAGTTCCAAACTTTATAATTTCTCCTGTACTTCCAATAAAATCTGCCATATCCCTAATCTCTTCTGTACATTCAGGATGAACCAATACTTTTGCTCCAGGATAAAATTCTTTAAGAGCCTCTATTTGTTTCTTGTAAATTTTATTATGAGTAACGCAGCATCCATCCCAAAGAATCATCTTCTTATGTGGAACTAGTTTTTGTATATGTCCACCTAAATTTTTGTCAGGTAAGAATATAATTTCTTCCTCTTCAATATTGTTGATTATATTTAAAGCATTTGATGATGTACAGCAAACATCTGAAACTGCCTTTACTTCTGTAGTCGAGTTAATATAACACACAACCTTTGCATTAGGATACTCTTCTTTCATCTTTAATAATGCACTAGCACTTGCCATATTGGCCATAGGACATCCTGCTTCAGCTGCTGGAAGTAATACTGTCTTATTTGGTGATAAAATTTTTGCACTTTCAGCCATAAATCTAACTCCACAAAATACAATTGTATTCTGCTTTGCATCTTTAGCTATTTTGCTTAAATAATACGAGTCACCCACATAATCAGCTATTTCCTGAACTTCAGGCACTTGATAGTAATGAGCTAATATTACTGCATCTTTTTCCTCTTTTAATCTAAGTATTTCTGTTGTCAAATCTTGTATCATACTTTACACTCCTTATACTTAATCACTACAGGTGTATATACACTAATTTTAAATAATATAATACCACGTTGAGAATTTTATGACAATAGGTAAAAAAATTCTGTAGTACAGTGACTGCCTACAGAATACGAATAAAAGCTCAATCTTAGATTGGGAGAGATTATTCGTGTATGATATCTCTGTAGATATAGAGTACCAATAGGTACTGTATACTATATATTTGTTAATGAATGAAGGCTCAACCTGAGGTTGAGAGGGTTTATTTGTGTAAATCTATAATGTTACCACTTACATCATCAAATAGAATATAATGCCCTTCTTTCTGAACTATACCTCTCTCGACAAAAGCTAATATGTCTATAAAAAACTTTTCGATATGTATATTTTTGCTAGCACTTAATTCTCCTGCCTTTATTTTTTCAATTACTAATCTTTCTATACTTTTATCTATTTCTCTTGTAAGAAAATCAGGAACCCACTTCTTTTTATTGAAGGATAAATAATCATATTTTACTATTTCGCTGATAGCAAAATTATCTCCATTGATTACTTCCTTATTAAATTCTAGGAACACCTTATAGTATTCTGCAGAGGATATATTCCTGCTAAAATATCCTTTTTCATAAAAAAACTCACCAAGCTTAAAATAAAAATCAAAAGGAGAAGGGAATTTTTCAATAAAATATTTTAATATACTATCAAATTTGTTTGAATTATAATATTTATCTATCATTTCATCGACTCTTTTTAGAGTATTTATCTCCTCATAGCTTATATGATTAGTTTTAAGTATTTCATAAGGAGGATAAGGCGAATAAACCATTCCCCACTTTTCAGCCTCTTCTCTCATAGCTGAGCCTCTTAAAAGTTTTAAGAAACCTACCTGCACCTTATCTGGCTGAACACTGTACACATCATTGAAGGATCTCTTAAAGGTCTCAAAATCTTCTCCAGGAAGACCAACTATTAAATCCAGATGCTGATTAATGTTGCCGAAGGCTTCAATTTGCAGTACTTTTTCCTTAATGGTTTGAAAGCCTTTGTGTCTATTAATATTTTTTAACACCTGAATATCCGTTGTTTGAACTCCGATTTCAAACTGAAATCTTCCCTTTGGTGCCTTTGACAGTAAATCTATTTCTTCTTGAGTTAGAATATCTGCAGATATTTCAAAATGAAAAGTTGTATCTGTCTCTTGGTCCATTAAAAAGCTCCAAATATCCATAGCAAACTTAGGGTTGCAATTAAAGGTTCTATCCACAAACTTTACAAGCCTTACCCCTCTATCTATAAAATATTTCAATTCACTTTTTACTCTATCTGCATTTATTAATCTAACTCCTTGAAAAGTAGATGATAAGCAGTATTTACAATTAAAAGGACATCCCCTTGAAGCTTCATAATATACTATCTTTTCATTTATATCCTCCTTCTCATTGTAAGGAAAAACTATATCATCTATATTCATTAGCTCCTGCTGACCACCGTAGGTTATAACACCCAAATGCTTTGAATAAAGTCCTTTAATTGGTTGGATGGCATTTGTTTCATTACTGTTCTCTAAACTTATTTTATATTGAATAAACTCCCTGAATGCTTGTTCACCTTCTCCCTCTATGAGATATTCACCTACATGTTGCTGTAGAAATTCCTCTCCATTATAGGATACTTCTGGACCGCCATATAGAATTTCAATATTATCATCAACAAGTTTTATTAGCCTTGCTAGTTCTTCAATAAACCTCATATTCCATATATAACAAGAGAATGCCACAATATCAGGTTTTTCCTGTATTATTTGTTCTAATACTCGTTCTAATCTATCATTTATAGTGAACTCTCTAATCTTACAATCATATTGCAAATCTTTAGTAAAAGCTTTTAAATATCGAACTGCCAGATTGCTGTGAATGTACTTTGAATTTACTGCTGTTAATAGCACTTTCATCTCTTTTACTCCCTTTCTTCTTAGCCTTAATATAGTATATATTATCAGAGCACTTTAAATCAATTATATTAAAATAATCTGCAATAATCTTCGAAATAACCTGACAGGAGTTGTCCGAAAATAAGTTATAGTCCTTAATAGTCAATTCTTTAATCTTTTTCCCTGGAAGTGCTATTTTTATTTTACTATTAAATATACTTTTATATTTTTTATCTATATCCCATATGTGTACAATACCATCATCTTTAATAAAGTTACTAATATTTTTAATAAATTTCTTCTTTGCTCTTTTTGTAAAAATGTCTTTCAATGAGAAAAGCACTACACAATTATCATAGAATTCCTGTTTTAAATTTTTTCCTCCCCCAGTTCCTTCTACATATTCGATACTTATATTTTCATCACTATTTTTGCAGAGATCATACACTATTCCATAGTTTTCAAAACCAACATCCAACACATTTCCCTTAAAAATTTCTTCCTCAAGATTAATAAAAATACTCCTTCCCATAATACTACCCCCATAAAATAAAGCTTTCATCAGGTGGAACTGCCCACCTGATGATTTGCTAAAATAGCCTCATAAAAATCTAACATGAAGCCTGCTGTGGTCATTTCTGCCTGCCTCAAAATTTCTCTTGAAATTTTTGAATATCTCATTTCTTTACTAGAAATATTATCATACTGATCATAAATCTTATTAGCCATAAGCGCATTTTTTTTGATATATTCATCTACACTTGGATATCTTCTTACTTTAATTGCATCCTTATAGTACCTGCCAGAGGCCACCTTTTGCCCTATCCACAATTCAAAATCTCTATGACCCTTTAACAGCTTATTATTTACATGATGAGGTACTGTTGAATCCTGAACCAGATGACATGCCGCACCGAAGTAAAACAGTGCTTTATCCATATTCCCCTGTTCAGCATATCTGAGCGCTCTATTGTGATATTTTTTACATTCCTGCAATGCATTGGAGAACCCATATAACCCTTTACCTTCTATATAGTGATAAAAGTGATTGGAACTTTTAAAGTCCTGATCTGCCCAAAAGGTACCATCATTCATAGCATTTAAGTATTTCGTAAAGAAATTATATTGTTCTTTATACCCCTGGAGCTTTAGTACATCCAAAGCTTTTCTATTTAAATACTTGTGAACATAGCAGTGTGTTTTTATTACTATTTTTTTTATAGGATTTACGGCAAACATTAATCCTCTCATAGTATTTCCGTAAGTCATTTCAACAGCTTTTTTCATTTAGATAACTCTCCCTTCTTACTGGGACATACCATTAACTCTTTTTTACCCTTTGTAATCTATCCTTTATCAGTATGATAACTATGCCCATGATGGCAGATAAAACTCCTAGAAGAATGTATTTTACCGATATGGAATTTAACTGTATTAAAGAAGCATCTTTTGTTTTTTCTATGCCAATAAAATAACCTTTAGCGCTATCTATGACATATAGTTTATTATTTATAAATTTCATACTAGTTATGTTGCTATCTTTTGGGAAAAAGGCAAAATCACTTATAAATCCTAAGGAATTAAGCTCTACTATTTTTTTTTCTTTACTAACATAAAAGTAAATGCAGCTCTTATCACCAAAAATATTATTATTGTCCACTGCTAAACTTCCTAATGTATTTAAATTTTCATAAACATACAAAGGTGCTGGTGGATTAGTAGTGGGATGCTTATCTAATAGAGTTTTTTGTTTTGTTCCATTACTAAACTTAGGCGAATTAATTGGATCTCCACCGCTATAATCAGGCCATCCATACCATTTTCCTTTATCAATTTTATATATATAATCAGAATCACCTGTTACAGGTCTTAAACCTCTATCCTCCATACCACCTATAGTAGCTATCAGCTTACCTTCATTGTTAAAATCCATTCCCTTTATATTTCTAATTCCCCAAGCAAATGTTTCACAGTCACCTGTATGAATATTATATATTATAACCGAAGCATTTCCTGGGAAATGTGCTGTAACAATCTGTCCCGCTATATTAGAAGTACTGTAAGGAACGAAAGCTCCGGTTTTATTATCTCCAAAATTAATGCCTTTAAGTGTGATTTTTTTAGGAGTTATATCATGACCATAAGGATACTGTACCAACCAGCTATTATCCTTGCCTACTACTGCTGAATTTGTTGCTGCACCTATTGATGCATATAGATATCCATTTTTAATTTTTAAAAGAACATTTTTATAATCTCCGTAATTAGGTATATTTTCTATTAATGTACTAGTTTTTTTGCTCTTTAAATCAAAACTGCATATTTTATATAAAGTGGAATAATAAAGTTTTCCATCATGATATTCAATTGAGTATATATTAAGCCCGCTATCTTTTAATATATTATACCCTTTTCCATTTTTATCCACAAACTCGATTCTATCCTTATATGCAGCATAATAGTTTCCATTCTCATCCATAGTAAAATCTCTTATATTATTCATGCCCTTATATATTAACGTATACTTAATACTATTAATTTTAAATGAAATATTATATTTGTTATTATTATGCAATTCAAAGATAACTGCACATATACAAATGATAGCTACAAATCCAAAAAACAGCTTTATGTGTTTTTTCATAACTTCCTCCAAAAAAAATCCTTTCACCCATATTTATATTAAATAGGTGAAAGGATATTACTTTTTGTGAAGTTTTCTATTATTACTTATTCGTTAAAATAATATGTTCTTTTTCCACTTCAGATAAAGCA
The DNA here is from genome assembly GCA_030706015.1 of Bacillota bacterium. Taxonomy (GTDB): domain Bacteria; phylum Bacillota; class Clostridia; order Clostridiales; family Clostridiaceae; genus JAUZPI01. The sequence continues at coordinate 90,388 of JAUZPI010000002.1, read as the reverse complement.
TCAAATATCTTTCTTATATTATCATCACTTACTTCATTATAATATTTATTATAATACTGAACTGCATGTTTCTCTCTTAGATTAGCCTGATATAATAATTCGTCCTCGCTAGTGAATTTGTCATAATTCACTTCAGCAAGCCTTGGTAATTCCTTAAAACCACCAATTCTTTGATGTGTTCTTGCATGCATTAGTTCTATCTTGCTTAATGCTTCAAGCATAAGCCTAATACTATTGCTTTGCACCATCTTTGATGCCTTATTATAAAAATCTCCATTAAAAACCTCCAATTTCATTGCATGGTCTAATATTGTAATAGTTTTTTCATCTAGTTTTGCTTCATCCAATATATAAACTTCCCCAGTTCTGCTTAGAAATTCTCTGCCAGCACCACAAAACGGACAATAAATAATATCAGTTTCAGTGTTCTTTTGCAAAAATGCATGGCTATTGAAATCATAATTATTCTCATTTATATTCATGCCGCATACTAAACATCTAATTGCTTCCATAAAGACCCTCCTTTGTATTTTCCGTTTAATTACAATTATATTATATGGAAAAATGCTCTAACGAACAAGCAAGGGTTAATCAGCTTATCCAAAAAGGTTGCGTCCAAGCCTTTGCACCATCTTCTCTTATAAGTTCAACTCTTACATAAGCTTCATCACCTTTGCATTCATAACTTCCTACAAAGCCTTCGCACTCTTTAAGTATCCTTCCATGTTTACCAATAAACCTAAAGCTTACTGGAAGCTTTGATGCTTTCACTTCTATGAGACTTCCCTCATTCTTTATATTTTCAATAAATACTCCAGAGGAACAATAGAAAGCACCTTTAAATATACTGGCTAATATCTGTTCTCTAGTTTTTTCTTTTGCCAAAACCATGTTAAAGGCACCACCAGCTCTCGAAAAAACATGCATATCGTCATTTGCAAACCCAAATATTTTTTTACCAGAACTTAAAAGCTTGTCCCACAAATCTGTTGCTACTGCTCTTCCTTTATTATCATGTTTAACATTATTGTTGAATATCTCAATTCCTATATAATTTTCAAGCTGCATAAGTCTTTCGAAAGGCCAATAATCATCCCTGAATGCATGAGGATGACATATAATATTAAATCCCCCTTGACTTTTTACATCCAAAAAAACTTCATTATGGTTATCAATATTATTTTCATCATCATCGTATTTTTTTATATTTATACCCAAAGTTTGAAAGTCTCCTTTTTTGTACTCAGTACCCTGAAACAGTATAAGACTACTATCTTCCATATATCTGGCTAAATCAGTAAGAAAAAAGTGATCTGTTATTGCTAAAAAATCATATTTCATTTTATACGCCTTATACATATCTATAACTGTTTCTATAGTATAGTGACCACAAGGGCTATTTACCGTATGAGTGTGAAGATTTCCTTTTAACCATATACCGCCTTCATTGTAATTACTTTTTATCATATCTACACCATCCTATTAAATTCTTTTAAAGAATATATATTTTAGTATAAAACAGTTATCTTTTTTGTCAAACTACAATGGAAAATCACTGTAATTTTAACTTATTAATTTTTATTTTTGCTAGAAAACATTTACACATTGCAGTATAATTAAAGTATAGAATTCTAAATAGGGTGATATATATGAAACTTGATATAGAAAAGATTCTTAAAAATGATGCAAAATTAATTCAATACCCTGGGATAAAACTAATAATTGACGCAATCTTAGTTGAGGAACCTAATTTATTATACTTTCTTTCTCCTTATGTGAGATTAAAGTCCAAAATTATTAGAAGTGTTACCCAGGATATTAAGCATGTTTTTTCAAAACAAGTTCTGTTTAAATTAAAATTATTTAGTCTGAATTTTTCAGAAGAAGAAATAGATTTAAATAATCTATATATGATTGATGAACAAGCTCTATTAAATATATTTGCTCATTATGCTAAATTCAAAAAAATACCTAATAAAGTTTTGACTTTACTTCAAAGTGAAATTGATAATAAACAGGAGGATAGTAAAACTATCTTTTATATTAATCTTTTTTTGGCTAAGTATTTTTATGATGGCAAAAGCTCTAATCCTCCTGAAAAACATTTAAAATACTGTATCGAATTTATAAGCAATAACGATGTTTCAAATTATGATAAAATGATAACACTAGTAATTTGTGCAGATTATTCATCTGAGAACCATTCTGTATTTGTAAATGATGCTTCAACTTATTATAAGTCAGCTGAAAAATTAGCCAAAAAATTAAATGATGAAATGACTCTTGCATATATCTATAACGGTGCTTGTCTTTATCATTTATTCTATAGAAACAGTAAAAATAAAGTCATAGCCTTAAAATACGGCTTAAAGGCACTTGAAATAGAGGAAGGCTTGAATCAAAATACAATATTATTTCAAACATATAAAAATCTTGGAGCTAATTATTTGGATCTTGGTGAATATAATAAAGCTTCCCACTATCTTGAAAAAGCTGCAAAGATTTCTCTTAATACTGAAGAATTTTCCCCGCTTGAAACTGCAAAGCTTCAAAACTCTCTTGGGTATCTATTATATGTATATGGGAGTTTTGGTGAATCTTTAAAGTTTCATTTATATGCATTAAGAGAGCTGGCAAAGGTGGATAATGTTTCTGACCTTTTAGATGAGTCTATAAAGACTTTTGCTAATCTGTCCATGCTTTATAGATCATTAGGTAATATGAATGAATCTATATATTTAGCAGAAACAGCCTCTACTATTATAAATAATGTCACCTTGAAAAAATCAACTTCTCATATCTATAATTTGTACAAGCAGTATACTGATATGGGGATATTACATGGTATATATTTAGATAATTTTCATAAAGCTAAAGAACTCTATGAGCGCTCCAAGGAACATATAACTATGGATGAAGATTATATACGAAGAGGTTCACTAAAAATATTGGAAGCCTATATCAATTTTAAGAACGGAAAAATTGATATTAGTAAAAATTGCTTTGATGAAGCACACAATATATTTTTAGAACAGAATTATAATGATACTTATGTTCAAACATTATTAATACCCTTTAATGTATACTTTTCCCTAGCATATGAAGATATAAGTCTTCTTAATAAGGCTGAGAAAATAGCTGAGAAATACTCTATGATGGAACACTTTTACGTTGCAAAAAGGTATTTTATTGACAAAAAACCCTTTGAAGTTGTTAATTTTAAGAAAGAGGATTATCCTATTAACTTAATTATCTTGCTTTCTAAAGAAAGGAAATATTCTCTGCTTGAGGGTAAAAAAAGTAATGATTATGAGTTAATTCAACAATTTTCAAATAAAATAAATACTGTTCCAACTGAAATAGATTTATATAAAACGACCCTAGAAATATTTAATAAATACTTTTTAGCAAAGGGTTTTGCAGCAGTGAGATATAATTTTAATGATGGTTTTTCAACAATTGTGACTAATACAAATGATTATGAAGATTTTACTGAATCAGCAAAAAATGAAATTGAAAATCTCATTGAAAAAAACAATTTATTCTTTAATCATCGTTATAAGGATTATGATATTTACTCCGATAAAAAATATCAATTCACTTTCACAAAATCAATGATACTGTTTTATATTTACGATGAAATAACTGGTAACAATTATTATTATGCATTCTACAACGACAATAAGTGCGATTGGTGTTTTTCAAAGGAAGATGCCCAAACAGGATTAATACTAATAAAAAGCTTGTATTTAAAATTGAAAAATATACAATATACTGAAAGCATCAAAAATAGAACCTTAACAGATCCTCTTACAGGTTTATTTAACTCAAAATACTTATGGCAGAAGCTTGATGATTATATCGAGCAATATACAAACACGCGTACGGTATTTTCTATGGCTGTAATTGATATTAATAATTTTAAGGGCATAAACGACAACTTTGGACATACTGCTGGTGACGAAGCAATAAAAGTTTTTGCTCAGATACTTAAAATGGCATTGGTGCCCTATAATGAGATTATCAGATATGGCGGGGATGAATTCTTGATTATATTCCCAAGTCTAAATAGAAATGAGGCTGAATCCTATATTTATAAAATTAAGGATGTATGTAGCAGCCATATTATTAATTTTAACAAACATAAATTTAGTTTGAACTTTTCCTATGGTTTAGATGAAATTAAAGATGATTATGCTAATTCCAAGTTTTTCTTCGAGCAAGTAGATAAGCTTATGTACAAAGATAAGGAATTAAGCAAGCGCTTTAGTAAAATTTCAGCTAACCAAAGCTCCTAAAATATATAATAATGAATATAATTAATTAATCTCACATAAGTATTTATTGTTATTACTTGTGTGAGGTTTTTTTATGAAGTTAGATAGTTTTTATAAAAATACTCTTATCCTTACCCTTTCAAATTTAACAACAGGAATACTAAAATTCGTCTTTTCTATAATATTATCTAAGGATCTTGGTGCAGAAGGGCTAGGATTATATTCAATAGTCATGCCTATTTATGATTTATTTTGCTTCTTAGTTTGCGGCGGCTTGGTTATAGCTATCTCAAGGAAAACCGCTATATTAACAAGCAATAATGATTATTTAAACATAAATAAGCTCTTAAAGGTAGCATTATTTTCTGATATGCTGTGGTCTATTTTTGTGGCTTTATTAGTATTTTTCAATGCATCATTTATAAGTACATATATAATAAAAGATGCTAGAACAATATATTCCATTCAAGCAATATGTCCAGCTCTTATATTTGTGGCTTTATCCGCAGTACTGAAAGGATATTTTTATGGTGTTGAAAAAGCAAAAATTCCCTCTTATATAGATATTTTTGAAAAAGCAGTAAGAATAACAGTAGTAATTGCAATAATAGACTTATTTATGTTAAAGGAAGTTACTACAACTGTTACCGCAGTTTATATTGCACTTACAATGGGTGAATTTATAAGTTTTATTATGCTTTATGTTGCTTATAGATATTTTAGAAGCAAGCATAGAATTAACAATAGCATAAAATCAGAAGGAAGTGGACAGATATTATTTGATATGCTTACTGTGGCTCTTCCCCTCTGTCTTAATGGATTCTTAGGATCAATCTTAACAACAATATCTACACTTATAATCCCCAGACGTCTTGTAAGCGCGGGAATTGACTACAGTGAAGCTTTATCTATGATTGGTAAGTTTTCCGGAATGGCTTTGAATATTACCTTTTTCCCAATTATCATAATTGCATCAATGGCTACAGTTTTAGTACCAGAGTTATCGAAAAATTTAAGTCAAAAAAATTATTATGCTTTAGAAGATAGAATAACTGAAGTTATAAGAATTTCATTTCTTTTAGGACTAGCAACCATGGTTATATGCCTGGCTCTTCCAAACTCTCTTGGGCAATTGTTCTTTGGGAGAGCTGATCTAGCACCTTATATTGTAATAGCAGCAATATCATGTCCTATTTCCTATGCAGCGGCTGTTACTTTTGGTATCCTAAGTGGTCTTGGAAAGCAAAAAGAAATACTTATAAATTCCATGTTAATTTCAATTGAGGAACTAATTTTATTATATATATTAACTGGAATGAAAAGCATCAACATATATGGTTATGGAATAGCGCTGCTAATTGCCAATGCTACAAGTTATTTCATAAATTTAAAAGATATAAAGAAAACCTGTTATATCCGATTCCCTTTTATAGATATAGTTATCTACACTTTATTTAGTGTCTTATTCTATTTAATACTTAAGATTATAAATAACGTAGTTCCAAATGACTTATTTATGATTAAAAATGCAGCTATTATCGCTTTAGGCTTCACCCTTTTCTTTTTTTCCGAAGTTGCCCTAAAAGATAAACTGAGCTCTTAGCCTGAGGTCCAGAGAGTTTATTTGTGCAATGATATCTCTGTAAACCTAAATTACCAATAGCTATACAATTCTCCATATCAGTTAGTGAATAGACGCTCGACCTGAGGTCCAGAGAGTTTATTTGTGTACTTAATAAAGCATGCCGTGCGGACACTGCATGCTTTTTGCATTATTTAATCATAGAGAGCATCTTTTTAGGTATAAACTTTCGTATTTTTCTTGGTAAAACATTCATGTCGCTTTCACTTATACCTTTGCATAATATCAATCCAAATAAATAGGTATAACCACCCACAGCCACAGCTACTACAGTTGAGATATCATTATTTATCCTTCCATATGTAAATATACCAATTATTCTACTGACACCCATATAGCATGAATATATAATACCCCCCATAAGGACTGATGCTATAATTGGCCTTATCATATGCTTAAACATATTAAATTTTACTTTAAGTTTTTTCTTAATATATCTCCCATTTAGCGATATTATTATTAAATAACCTGCTATGGTTCCAATTATTGCTCCATAAATATTAATAGTTGGCATAGCTATTAATACATAATTAAATAGTATCTTACCTACTATACCAAGGACTGAATAGAAGGTGACTACATAAAGCCGTCCTAGTCCTTGAAGTATACTGGTTTGTATTTGAACTATAGACATTAAAATTACTACCACAGCTCCCATGAGCATTAACTTATAACCGCCAATATATTTTGCTGAAAAAATCAATTTATATATTGGGAAACTTAATACAGCCAGTCCTACAGTTGCTGGCACAGCAATAAGAAAACATAACCTAAAAGCATAGTTAATCTTTCCCCCTACCAGCTGTTTGTCCTTTACTGCTGCTGCTCCAGAAATTGCTGGTAAAACTGCAGTAGCTAATGCCGCTATTACTGCAATTGGTACGTTTATAAGCTGTTGATACTTACCAAGCTTTCCGTACAAATCTAATGCATTATATGTACTAAATCCGGCCGCTGCTAATCTAGCTTGTGTATTTCCCACATCTACCAAATTTCCTGCATACTGAAGTCCTACACAAAGAACTATTGGTATGGAATAGCTTACAATTTTTCTTATCAAATATTTATTACTGTGCTTTACCCTTGCTATATCCGCTTGTCCCTTTGGCACCTTTATAGTCTTATTATTTTGGTACATAACAACAAGATAAATAGCTGAAGCAGCAGCTCCTACTGTAGTTCCAAATGCGCCTCCAGCACACCCTGCCGCTGCACCATATTTCATAAAAGCTGCTGCAAGCACCAATGTAAATATGGTATTTAGCACCTGTTCAATAATCTGTGATACTGCAGTGGGAGTCATATTTCCTCTACCTTGAAAATACCCCCTATATGCAGAGGCAATTGAAGTTATGAGTACTGCTGGAGCTAAAGCAACAACAGCAAGCTTAGCATCACCCATTCTCATAACTGAAGTTAAGATCCCTGCAGTGAAATACATTACAACTGACATAATTAATCCAACAATAAGAAGCATAAATCTGGCAATCTTAAAGCTCTTAACTGCGTCATGATAATTTTTAACTGCAATTAGCTCAGACACTAATTTAGATATAGCAACTGGTATACCGGAATTTGCAAGCACATAAATTAATACATATATTTGATAGGCACCTAAATACACGGCATAGTTTTTATCTCCGCCTAATATATTAAGCAGGAAAGGTATATACAGCAGTGATAGAACTTTTACAATCATACCTGCTGCCGATAAAATGGCAAAGCCCTTTGTAGTAGATTGTTTTTTCATAATTAACTCCTTATTAATTATTAAAATCTAAATACATCATTTTTAATTTTCTTAAAAATAGGAGGTAATGTTTCAGCAATAGTCTTATTTTCCATATACGCAAGTTTTTCTGAACAATCTTTAAAAACTAATTTATGTGCATATAAAAACTGATAATTAAGTCCATATTTATTTGTAAAAAAGTTGTTTGTCTTTCTATCTCCGTATTTGTCATCTCCTAATATAGGATTACCTAAGTGGCTTAAATGCGCCCTCAATTGGTGACTCCTTCCAGTAATTAATTCTATTTCTAACAATGAAAAAGTACCGCAGCTTTGAAGAGTTTTTACCTCCATCGCTATTTTTTTTCTTTCTGGTGATGGTTCATCATACACCTTAGAGATATTATTGTCTTCATTTTTATGTATGTACGCCTCATATAAACCGTCTTTTATCCTTTTTTGAACTAAGGTTGTATAGTATTTCTTTATTCTTCTCTCTCTAACCATTTCATTTAATAATTTTAAGCTTTCAAAATTCTTTCCGAAAATAACTATTCCAGAAGTGTTTCTATCTAGTCTGTTACAAGGTGCTGGAGTAAATGTGACCTCTTGCCTTGGGTCATAATCCCCTTTATCATAAAGATAAGACAGCACATAATCCGTTAATGTAGGAGCTCCATTCTTTGAGTTAGAATGAACTAAAACCCCAGGCCATTTTTCAACTAAAAGTATATTTTCATCTTCAAAAGTTACCTTGAAGTTATTATCTATTCTTTCAAATTGCTTTTTTTCCTGATTTGACTTAAGCTCTAATGCTTCTACTGTATCTCCTTCAACTAAAGAATACTTTTCTTTTGCCTTTTTTCCATTTATCTTAATTTCACCTTTTCTAAAGCCTTTATAAATAGCACTTAAAGGTACATCCTTTAACCACTTTCTAACAAATTTATCCGCTCTTTGACCCGCTTCATTCGGTCCTATAACAATTTTCATATATTGCCTCCTAAAAGTCTATACTAAATAAACAACACCTAATTATATACTATTATCATTACCCAAATCAATTAATAAATTCCAAGGTTTTATAAAAATTAACATCTAGCAAAACATTTTGCTAGATGTTATTTGTTTACTTGAGATTAGTATTATTATTCAATACTTGGAAAGCAGCCCTGCTTTGTATAGCGGCACCGATAGCAAGACAATCTTCATCTATATCGAAGAAGCTTCCATGAGCAGGATTAACAATATTCTTTTGTTTATTTCCGCTGCCTAAGAAATAAAATACAGCTGGTCTCTCCATAGAGAAATAAGCAAAACTTTCTACTCCCATACTTGGTGCATCCATTATTTTTATATTTTGCTTACCTATGATTTCTTCTGCACTAGTTTTCAATAAAGCTACCATATTATCATCATTATAAAGACATGGATAGCTTTCTTCTATCTTTATTTCACATTTTCCTCTCATAGAGTGAACTATGCCCTCTACAATCTCTACTAATCTTCTTTTTACATAGTCCCTATGTTCTTTTCTCATGGTTCTTATAATACCGCTTATTTTAACCTCTTCAGGAATTATGTTCTGTGCTGTTCCTCCATGTATACTTCCTATAGTTATTACTGCTGGGTCTGTAGGTGGCAGTTCCCTGCTTATTATAGTCTGTAAGGTTAAAATCACGTTAGATGCTATAACAATAGGATCTACTGTAGTATCTGGGTGAGCACCATGCCCTCCCTTTCCAATGATTTTTATTTCAAAAGGATTGGAAGCTGCGTTTACCACACCATTTTTTATTCCTATCTTTCCTACCTCTGTAGCTTCATCTACATGTAAGCCTATAACAGCCTCTACCTTAGGATTATCTAATACCCCCTCTTCTATCATAACCTTAGCTCCACCAGTGGTTTCTTCAGCTGGTTCAAAGAAAAGCTTCACACTTCCTTCAAGTTCATCCTTTATGCTATTTAATATTTTTGCCGCTCCCATTAAAATAGCTGTATGAGCATCGTGTCCGCAGGCATGCATTTTACCTGAGTTTTTTGAAGCGTAACTGCAGCTGTTTCTTTCTTCTATAGGCAATGCATCTATGTCCCCGCGTAGAGCCACTATTTTATCAGCATTTTTCCCCTTAATGATTGCACAAACTCCAGTACCTGCAGTTTCATAGTATTCAATACCTTCACTGTCTAAAAATTCTTTTATCTTTTTTGAGGTCCTAACTTCTTCAAAACCAAGCTCTGGATATTCATGAAAATCCCTTCTCCATCCAACAATCATCTCATTTATGCCTAATGCCTTTTTGTAAAAATCTATCACTATTAATACCTTCTTTCAATATTATCGTCTAGGCCCACTTTATTTCTATTTTGTCACCACTTTTAATTTCATCATAAAAACCTGCTTTGCCTCCATTAAGAGTAAGTACCAGTTCCCCCTGTACTCTTGTCAAATCAAACTCAATATAATTAAATACATCTACAAAAATATAATTGCTCTTTCCTTTTAATTTTATTGCATCTTCATTGACCACTATCTCAATATCTTTTGATAAAATTGAGGAGTCCTTATTGCTTGCCTCTTGTTCAGATTCTGGTTCATTATTGTTGTCCTCCACTGAAGTACTAGCTGATTCTTCAATATGTTTTGGTTCTAAGCTGTTGTCTTCATTCGCCGGTGTAGGATCTAATTCAACTAACTCCTTCTTAAGAGAGGTATAAATTCTATCTCCTTCTTTTATTATATAGTCATCCTCCAACAAATCATTATCTATGAAGAAATTAAGCTTTTCCTCTTTTCTTATATAATATTTTTTATAAAGCCCCAATTTATCAGGAAATAATGTAGTAACTTTATCTCCGTCCTTAATGTGCTCTGATATGCTTACTTCCTCTTCATTTAACAAAAAAACAGGCTCAATATTCTTTAGTTCATCGTCTATATAAAAGCTCTTTGATTGTATTCTTTTTACATAGTCCATTATTTTAGGATTAGCATCAATACCATCTTGAGCAAACTCGATATTAATTTTGTCTCCCTCTTTTATCTCCGTATCTATATTTGCTGGTATGCTATTCACCTTTATCTTAGCATTTTTAGAAACTGTACCAAAAGCTACTCTTTTAGAATCATTTAAAAAGAAACGTACATTCTTTCCATTCCTGCCTAATAAAACCCTAGGACTTAACCCCGCTTGAACCGCTACATCCATAACTGTGTGTTTATGGGAATTAAACATACTTACAATGCTATCATTAAGCATAACATCAATAAAATCGCTTCCTAGACTTTTTATTGCTATTAATGCAATACCTAAAACTGTTACTCCAGTACTTCCTAATTCATTATCTATGCAAATGCAATCAGTTACAGCATCTCTTCCCTTAACAGCAATTCTCTGTTCGGGGATATTAAGCTTTTTGGACACCAGTTCTTTAAGCTTTGGGGTGTGTGCCCCTCCTCCTACCAAGAATACTGCATTAGGTGCTTTTCCACCATTTAATTCTAAAACCTTGTTTGCTATTTCATTTGCAATCTTTTCGACTACAGGATAAATACTTTTTATTAATTCTTGTGAAGAAACTAAATTTTCAAGTCCAAGTATATCTAAATATGAAATTTCTTCTTTTTCACTTATTTCTCTTTTTATTCTTTCTGCTGTATTAAAATCTACCAGATAATTTTGTGCTATGGTTTCTGTTACTTCATCACCGGCCATGGAAACCATACCATAAGCCGCTACTGTGTCTTTTGAGCAGATTGCAATATCAGATGTGCCTGCCCCAATATCTACTAATGCTAAATTTAATAATCTTAGATTTTGAGGTACTGCAGCTTCCATGGCTGCAATAGGTTCCAAAGTAAGATTGCTAACTTTAAGTCCGACCCTATTCATTACTGAATAAAGGCTATCTACAACAGATCTTGGCAAGAAGGTTGCTATTACTTCAGCCTCCATATTTTCCCCCTTATGAGCTAGCAGGTTTGATATAGCATATCCATTTAAATAGTAACTCCTAACACTATAACCAACGCAATACAGCTTTCCTGAGGTTTGTTTGTTAATTCTTTCCTCCGCCAGCTTTACAGCTGTAAGTTCTAATCCTCTAATGAGTTCTTTATCTATTTCCTTCTCCGAATCTGTGTCAACTTTGGCTTTAACTGTAGTGGTTCTTAGAAATCTTCCCGCTGCTGCAATAGCAACATTCGTAAGCTTAAATCCAAGCTTATTCTCTAATCCATCCTTCACAGTTTTTACTGCCTTTGCTACCAGACTAATATCATGTATCTGCCCGTCTAACATGGCTCTTTCCTGATGCTCTATAAATTCTTCTGCTAAAACTCTAAACTTTTTATCTCTAACTACCCCTACTGTGCCAATTACAGTACGTGTTCCTATATCTAAAGAAAAAATTACATCCTCTACTTTAACATCTGTAAATTCCATACAACTATACCTCTTTTAAAGTAATTTAAAGGCTCATATTCATAGAATATGAGCCTAATAAAATTATATATTAACATGTAAAAATATTCAACTTATTACTGCCATGTAGTTTTTACATGTACTTGATTTCAAATTTAAATTATGTGTGAATCTATAAATCAAACTGTCTTATACTATCTATTTACTCTTAATACACCTGAATTTTCTGTAACATATGGAAGCTGACTAATAAGAGAATAAATATACTTTGCCTTTGATGTTTTTTCCTTCATAATCTGCTTCTTTGAAACCTCATTGTAATAAAGCATTCTGCACCAGAAATCTACGAAATCCTCCTTAGTAACAAATTCGGTTTCCTCATTAGTTTGTACAGTAAAACCACTTTTAAAGCATTCTACTATATAAATGTCGTTTACTTCACCCTTTTTAATAATTTTAGAAACATCGTTCCACATTTCATTGAATGCCACCATACCCTATGCTCCTCCTTCACATATTAATTTCTATTGACTTAGTTCTCACTTGTATATATAGTATATCACATTTCTATATTTAATCAACACTAATATCGCATTAGTCGTTATACATAGTACACTACTTTTCGTTTTAATAGTACCTTTTTTTATAACATTCGACTATTATGCATTCCAATTGATATAGGTATATACCTTACATTATATAGCATATACACCTATATTTACAAGCACATCGTAGAATTCCCATCAAATAGTCTCCTAATCACATTTGGTAATTAATCTGTAATTTTGAACTATTGTAGCGTCAAATTTTCTTTTCATTTTATCTCTAAACTCTATTTCAATTATTTTTTCATCTATATAACTTATTTCTCCAACACCAAAGGCTGTATGGTGAATTATGTCACCTCTTTTTAGACTGCTGCTGATTTTTTGATTACTAAATAAACCTGATTCTTTTAAAAACCTTGAGGGTTCAGCTGCCTTACCTCTTACCTCTCCACTATAACAAAACCAAAGATTATCTATAGCCCTGGTCATTGCCACATAAAACAACCTTCGTTCTTCTTCCAAGTTATTATCAATGCTATTCTTATGCGGAATGTTACCTTCACTACAATTTATTATGAACACATTCTTGAATTCCATACCCTTTACACCATGTATTGTACTTAGAATAACTCTATTTTCATCAGGAATGCTTTTATTGTTTTTTATTCTTTCCTTAACTTCTTCCACATGGGCTAAAAAAGTTATAATACTTTTATAATTACTGCAAGCATCCTTAAACTCGTCTACAATTTCCTCTATTTCTGAAATATCTGTTTTATATTTTATACAGTGTTCTTTTAGGTAATCATAGTACCCTATGCTATGCAATATACAGTTTATCGCACCCTCTAGGCTCATCCTATTGAGCTGCTGTATATCTCTCTTCAGATTATCAATATTCTTTACCTGAAATACAGGAATCTCCTGAAGTCCTTTGAGTTTTTCAAAACAATCCTCTTTAACTCTGCTGCTCTTTATTTTTTCAATATTTATTTTACTGATATATCTAAATGGTTTATTTATTATTCTTCCAAAGCTGCCCATATCCGTGCAATCAATGCTCAGCCTTAAATATGCCAGTAAATCTTTACATATGAAATGTTCAAAAAAATTATATTCTTTATCCAACAGTTTAAAAGGAATATCTTTTCGTATGAAGGCATCTATTATACTTCTGCTTTCAACATTGGTTCTATATAGTACTGCAATGTCTTTATATTCTATGCCTGCCAGCTGCACTAACTTCATAATATTTACTGCAACCTCTTCTGCTTGTAAATTCTCATTTATATTATTTAAGGTAGTTATTAGTCCATCCTGCTTTTTAAATGCTCTTATGTTCTTTAGATTTCTTATTCTATTGTATTTAATAAGTTGCTTAGAAGTATCTACTATGTTAGGCACACTTCTATAGTTTATTCCTAAATACAAAATTTTACCCTTGGAAAATACTTCACTAAAATTAACCATGCAATCAGGTCTTGATCCTCTAAAACCATATATGCATTGATCCTCATCTCCCACGGCATAAATATAATTGTACTCGTTAAGCATTTTTAGCAAATCTAATTGCAATGAATCGCAGTCTTGAAATTCATCCACCAAAATATACTGAAAAAGTTTTCTATAGCCTTCTAAAATGTTACGTTTCTCAGTGAATAGCTCTTTGCACTTTAATTGAAGATCATCAAAGTCCATAAGCTTTTTTTCTTTCTTGTAATTTTCATAAGCTTCATAACACTCCTTAAATATATTATTATCTAAGTTCGAGTTAAATTCCTCAATTGGTATACTTTTACTTTTGAATGTTGATATGTCATTCAGAGTTTCATTTGTCTTATCATCACTTATTTCATCCAGGTATTTCATAAGAACAGCGCTAATTACTCTATACGCCTCAAAAGTACTAATAATATTTATTTTTCCATAGTGTCTACTTAATATTTTATAAAACAAACCGTGAAAGGTTCCAAAAAAGGGCGCAATAACATTCCCCTTACTTTCTCCTTGTAAGCCTTCAAATCTTTTCTTCATATTTACGGCTGCTGCCCTTGTAAAGGTAATTATAATAATATTCTTTGGATTTACTGCATAATATCCCATAAGTTTTTCAACCCTATTTATATTTTCTTTTGAAATAATAGTATTATTAATATACTCCTTCATAAGCATTATATCCTGTCCATTTAATTGAGAAGGAATATGATCATGGCTTTTGTATACAGTACCAAACCTAGTCAAGTAATCCACCCTATTTATAATAACCTGAGTTTTACCTGCTCCAGGGCACGCTGCAATTATATAGTTATTATTTCCGCTTAATACAGCTTCAATCTGTGCATCATCCAAATGACTGTATCTTTGTTCTATTATTCTATCTCTTAAGGATAAAAATTCATCTATTATAATTTTATTGTTCATCAAGTATTCTCCATTTCTAAAAGTTCACTAACTGATATATTTAAAATATAATATAGTGTTCAAGTCAGTTAAAGTAAATGCTATTGTAATAATTTTAATATGGTATTACAATTAAAATTATAACTATATTGATATTTAATTCTACTATTTACATTATAAACTCTTTGCTTAGATATAAAACATAAAGGAGAATTTCCATGGAGTACAAGAAAAATTTTGACGTTAGAAATGAAAGAAATCTAACCATGCTGGTAGACTTTTATGAGTTGACCATGGCAAATGGTTATCTCGATAACGGTGTAGGAAATAAAATAGCCTACTTCGATATGTTCTTTAGAAGAGTTCCAGATGAGGGCGGATACTGCATAATGGCAGGAGTTCAACAGCTTATTGAATATTTGTCAAACTTAAATTTCACATCGGATGATATTGAATATCTAAGGTCAAAAGGAGATTTTTCAGATGAATTTCTGGATTATTTAAGAAATTTTAAATTCTGCTGCGATGTTTGGGCCGTACCAGAAGGTACACCAGTTTTTCCAAATGAACCACTGGTAACTGTAAGAGGACCTGCTATACAAGCTCAATTTGTTGAAACTATGATATTACTTACTATAAATCATCAAACACTTATTGCAACGAAGGCAAATAGAATTTGCCGTGCAGCTGGAGACAGACCTGTTTTAGAATTTGGCTCAAGAAGAGCTCAAGGCTATGATGGAGCTATTTATGGTGCTAGAGCTGCTATTATAGGTGGCTGCAGTGCAACTGCATGCACTATAGCGGAAGAAATGTTTGGAATACCGGCTATAGGTACTATGGCACATAGCTGGGTACAGCTTTTTGACAGCGAATATGATGCTTTTAAAGCTTGGTGTTTATCTTATCCAGACAATTGTTTACTACTAATTGATACATATAATGTTTTAAAATCTGGTCTTCCAAATGCAATTAAGGTTTTTGATGAAGTCTTAAAACCAATGGGCTACAGGCCAAAAGGAATACGTATAGACAGCGGCGATATAACCTATTTAACAAAGAAGTGCAGAAAGATACTTGATGAAGCAGGTTATTCTGACGTAAAAATTACGATATCAAACTCGCTAGATGAGCATATAATATCTGATGTAATTGCACAAGGAGCTCAGATTAATAGTTTTGGAGTAGGTGAAAGACTTATTACTGCAAAATCTGAACCTGTTTTCGGTGGTGTATATAAACTTTCCGCGGTAGAATCAGATAATACAATAGTACCCAAAATTAAAATCAGCGAAAATGAAGAAAAAATAACTAACCCTGGCTTCAAAAAAATATTTAGAATATTTGATAACACAAGCCATATGGCTATTGCAGATCTTATAACACTTTTTCACGAGCATATTGATGAAACTGGGACACTTGAAATATTTGATCCTGTTCACACTTGGAAAAAGAAAAAGATTAAAGACTTCTATGCTAAAGAGCTTACAGTGAAGATATTTGATAATGGTACAGCTATTTATGAAAGTCCTGATGTTTCTAAAATAAGAGAGTACGCCAAAGAACAAACCCAAAAAATTTGGCCTGAGGTACTTCGACTTGAAAACCCACATCATTATTATGTAGATCTGTCTACAAAGCTATGGGAGTTAAAACAAAGTCTTCTTCATAAATATTCAGAGATATATGAAGAGTAAAAACAATTTACTATTAAAGGAGAAAATACAATGACAGTTCCTCAGATTTTAATTTCTGATGAAGCATATAATAAATTACTAGAATTACTAGAAATTCATAGTGAGTATACTCACATAAGATTTTCATATATTAAATCTTGTTGTAAATCTTCCGCTGTAGATATATATTTAGATCAGTATAATGAAAATTATATAGAGTCAAATTTTAATTCGCTAAAAATTCTGCTTGAAGAAAAGATTTGCAGCAAAATTAAAACAATTGAACTAATCTACAAAAATAATGGCTTTATGGTGAAAACAGAATCACTTAACCCATCAAATAATTCCTGTAATAAAGGTTGTTCAACAGGCTCCCAATGTGAATGTGACGGCTGCAATTGCGGTAAATAAAAAAAGAGTTCTGCAGCACGTTGACTGCGTATATGGTACGAATGAAAGCTCGATCTGAGATCGAGAGAGTTTATTTGATATGTTACGAATGAAAGCTCGATCTGAGATCGAGAGAGTTTATTTGTGTACTTGGCTAATCAATTTCTATAGAGTAAAAAATAACAGCCATAGAATACACTATCATGATAACTAGTGTGTCCTATGGCTGTTACTACACATAAAAGAATATTAGAAATAGGTACTCGGATAAATTATGGTTTTCTACTAGATATTACAATATTTTTATTTTGCTTCACTTAGTCTTTTTTGAAACAATACTAACTTAATAGAACCGGCTCTATATTCATGAGCAATACTGTAGCCAAGTTTTTTATATATGTAATGATTTCTAGTCTTGTCAAGGGGAGTTTCTAGAGTAAAAAGTGTTGCATTAGGAAATTCACTCTCAACAAATTTAATTGCTTTTTGCCCTATTCCTCTGTTTTCACATTCTGGTATAATACAAAGACCACCAAGATAATATGTATTATCATAATTATCTCTTACAATAAAGTCTCCTACTATTTGATCATCAAGCATTATCTTATAGACTATCCTGTTTAAAATAATGCTGGCCATGGTTTCACTAGAGTGATTAAATCCAGGGCATTCACCATATCTAATGTAATCCCCGTAAAAGCTTTGATTTTGCACATTAATCAAAGGATCAATATCATCAAGTGTTGCTCTTTCAATTTTAATATTCACAATATATCTTCCTTTCATATGTCATAACTTTCTATCTACTATGAAGGGAGAAGAAATGTTAATAATTTAAAAGTAGTTAATAGTCTTAGCATGTTTATATATCCGATCATAAATTTATCTCTAATGTTATTATACGAAATTATTTATATTCTTCCAATAGTAGCTGCATTGCTATTATTATTAAATAGTCCGCTCTAAATTCACTCAATTATGCTTAAATATTAATAAAGAAAGAGAATGTTTCAAAATAATTTAAAATTATTTTGGACATCCCCTTCTACACCATATAGTATTAACCTTTACTTATACTACCACTAACTGCAAGTTCAGGCTCACTGGATAACTCAGGAAACCAAATTGGTATTTCTCTTTCTGCGTTCTCTACACTATCAGAAGCATGAACTAAATTTCTTGTTTTACTGTCAGCATACATGCCCCTAATTGTACCTGGATTTGCAAGCTTTGGATCTTTATCTCCATTGATGTGTCTTATAATCTCAACGGTATCTTCACCTTCAATAACCATAGCACAAAGGTTTCCCTCAGTTATATAATCAATTAATTCTTGAAAATATGGTTTACCTTTATGTTCTCTATAATGCTTTTCAGCAGTTGTTCTATCTGCCTTAAGTAATCTCATATGTGTTATTGTTAGATCTTTTCTTTCATAAAAGCTAATAATCTCTCCCATAAGCTTTCTTTCTATACCATCGGGTTTAATTAATACTAAAGATCTCTCCATAAGCATCTTTCTCCTTTTACGCATATTTGTTTATATTATATCCTTTTTATTTATCTTCAATACCAAATTACCTACAAATTTCCTAATACACCAAAATAGCAACTTACCTTTTAAACACCTATCTCCTCATAATCTTCCTCTAAAGAGTACACTTCATCACTGTCACAGAAATAGAAATCATACATCTTTTTTACCTTGCCAGCATACATACCCGTTAGATTCCTAAAGGGACAATCTCCGCCTGTATATGAACAATTATAAAATGCACATTCCTTAAAACAATCAATCTTTTCAGCCGAGGTCGTTAAAAAAGGACACTGACCCATAAAAAACACCACCCTCCCCATGTTAATGAAACATTTACAATATATAGCAACATTATAAAGCACATTTACAAAAAAATGAAGCATAAATTAAAAAATAATTGTTTTATTTATTGAATTTAATAGTCATATTGCCTTATACTTTATATTAACTCTTTTCTTTGTAAATAATTTTATAAAAAATTTAAGCATGCCTTTTAAAAAATAATTTTTTATCATATAATTATCCTAGATTAATTATATTATGATAGTATCATGTAATTATACTGCCATGAGGAGATGTGATTATTGAGGAAGAAATTACTTAGCTTTTTTTTAGTACTGGGAATATGTTTTTTTCTAACTCCATTACTACTTTATACTATTATAAATTCTAACTCCTTTGATGAATTCAATTTATTTTATTCAAAAGAAGCCTATATATCAGCTTACTATGCAATTTGTACACTAGGTTTACTTCTATTTTATTTTTCTAAAGCCATCCACCTCCTTCTTCGAAAAGTATTAAACAGTTCACCAATAATGACTGCTGAACTTTTATCTATTGAAAAAACAGATATTAAATCTATTGATTTAGGTCTTTTAGAGGTTGGTATTGGATTTAAAGAATCCTATACAATAAAATTTAAACATAAAAATAAATTAATTGATATAACCATACCAAAGGAACATATAGAAAGGGACCTAACTAAGGAAGAACATCCCTATGTTGAATATCAACATGTTAAATTAGCATTACTTTTTAGCAAATTCCATAATATAAAAGTTCATACAAAAGATAAAGGGATATAAATGCTGCTAAGCACTATATCCCTTTATCTTACGTTGTGTTAATACCCTAACTCTTCTCCTATAACTATAACAGTAATATCCGTTATTCTTGGTCTTTTTCTTAATACAGAGTATACCCTGCATATTCTGCTTTCCACCGAACAATCTACACATGCTCCCACCTTAGAACAAGGATTACCGTAATCTAATCTTTTATTGTTCTTAGGTGAAGCCACCAGTTTTATTCTCTCAAAAGCATCTATTTCATTTTTGCAAATTTTATTTACTCCTACCGCTATTAAAACCTTTTTAGGGCCAAAAGTCATAGCAGCAACTCTGTTACCTGATCCATCAATATTAACTAACTCACCATCTAATGTAACAGCATTGCTGCTGCAGATAAACACATCACTGATTAATTCTTTACGCATTACTTCTAATCTTTCCTCTGGCGATAATAAAGGGTCGCTATGATCCAAAACTAAGCCTCCTTTTGCAAGGGTTTTTTCCTGTATTCCCATGTCCTTTACAGTCATAGAACCACCAAAGCCTACATTACTGCCTTTATCTATGTAATTCATTATATAGTCTGAAGCTTCATTGCTACTGGCAAAGTATACCGCATCAAATCCATTCTTTTTTAAAGCTTCTACAGCCTTTGCCCCTATTGTTTCTTTATGCCATTGATTAACATCCATATTCTTTCTTAGCAGGGTTGATACATTATAAATTATACCTCCTGCCAAAATTCACTTCCTTTCTTTAGCAATTAAGTTAAATTCCAGTTTGGTTTTAAAAAAATAATTTATATAAAAGTAAGCATGTACAAAATAGTTTAAATAATAACAAAACACGTGTAGAAATACACTTCTACACTTTGTTTAAAATTACCACATTCTATATACGTATAAGAATATGGTAATACAAATCATTATGGAATTCAATTACATTTTATAATTTCTCAAATTATAAATTTAATTACATTAAGGTAATATTTATTAAAACACCTATGTATTTACAAATTATACGAATCGGTGTATATTACTTATATAATACTCATGTTTTTGAGTATTTTTTTATTTCTTTGTGAAACCGTTTGCTCACAATAAACAAAATTTTTTCTTATTCTAGGAGGTATTTATAAAGATGAATAATGTATTTTCAGAAACTTTAACAGCTTCTAAAGCAAATTACAATTTCAAGTCAATTTCTGAACTCTTTGAAAAAAGCGTAGAAGAGCATGCATCATTACCCTGTATAGAAACTGGTAATTTAATTTATTCTTATGAGGAAGTCAATAAAAGAGCTAATCAGCTTGCAAGCTTTATAAGAAAAAGCGGTGCTGGTCCAGAAACTCTTATTGGTGTATTTCTTGAACGCTCACCTGAACTTATTATATCCATACTAGCCATACTAAAATCAGGATCAGCATATGTTCCTATAGACCCCAAGTATGCCTCAGAACGTGTAGACTATATACTGAATAACACTAATTTAAACATGATTTTATCCACTTCTAACTTACAAGCAAAAATATCTATTGATAATTTAGATAAGGAGCTTAATTTTATTTTAATTGATGAATTAAATGATGAAATTGAAAAAGAATCAGTAAAAAACTTACCCTTCCATAATGCAGCTAATGATCTTGCCTATATTATTTACACTTCAGGTTCAACTGGGAAACCAAAGGGAGTTATGATAGAGCATAAAGGAATTCAAAATCTGGTTTCTGAGCAAATAATAAAATTTAAACTAAATAAAAATGATCGAGTGCTCCAATTTGCCTCTATAGGCTTTGATGCATCTGTTTCAGAGATATTTACTACTCTAGTTGCCGGCGCGGCGTTAGTGTTATTGCCTCAGAATGGTCTGCATATCGGAAAAGATCTTTATAAAATTCTTCAAGAAAAACAGATTTCAGTTGCCACAATCCCTCCATCTGTGCTTAATACCTTACCCTCAAATGAACTCCCAGATTTAAAAACCCTTGTTTCAGCTGGTGAAGCCTGCACAAGAAAATTAATAGATAACTGGTCTACGAAACTAAACTTCATAAATGCTTATGGCCCCACTGAAGCTACAGTATGTGCTACTATGAATACCTTAGATTCATCAAATTCACATATTTCTATCGGTAAGCCTATATCAAACGTTGCCACTTATATCCTTGATAATACTTTAAATCCAGTTGCCCCTGGAGAAAAAGGTGAATTATATATTTCAAGTATTGGACTAGCTAGAGGTTACATAAACGCTCCAGAATTAACAGAAGAACGTTTTATTAGTAATCCCTTTAAAGACTCCTTTAGTAATCGTCTTTATAAAACCGGTGATATTTGCAGATGGATTTCAGATAATGAATTGGAATGGCTAGAGAGAGCAGATTTTCAAGTAAAAATATCAGGTATGAGAATTGAATTAGGAGAAATTGAAACTGTATTAAACGATCATCCTAATATAAACCAAGCAGTAGTAATTGCTACTAAAGATGAAGATGGCAATTTTAAACTTGATGCTTATGTTAAAGCAGATTCAGATTGTAAACCTAGAATTTCTGAGCTTAAAAACTACTTAAGGCTAAAACTTCCTGATTATATGATTCCATCAAGATTCATGTTTCTAGATAGTTTTCCTACATCAACAAGTGGAAAAGTTGATAGAACTAAGCTGCCAGCCTTTGATGATGTGAGACCTGACATTGATACTGAATATGTGGGACCAAGAAGCGACCTTGAAAAAGCCTTGGCTGAAATATGGAAAGAAGTTCTCAATATTGATAAAGTTGGAGTATACGATAACTTTTTTGAGCTAGGAGGTCAATCACTTATGGCTACAAAAATGGTATCTAGAATACGTTCAAGCCTTAATATGGATGTGCCAATATCAATTATTTTCAATATTACTCCAACAATAGAACAAACTGCTTTGGCACTGGAGAATTATCAATTAGAACAACTTAACTCTTCGGAGCTTGAAGAACTACTGTCAGAACTTGAAGATATGGATGAAGCTGAGCTTCAGCTTTTGCTGTCACAGGATAATTAATTAAAAGTCAGGAGGAAACAAATGAATATTCTTCTTATTCAATCAACTGGATATTTATATAAATGGGGCGGTGCTCATAAGGCCAATAGAATATTAATGGAAGGTCTGGCTGCAAAAGGTCATAATTGTAAGGTTATAGTACCTTTAACTGATATATTTGATAATAAGGAACAGTTCTATAGTACCCTTTCAGACTTCAATGTAGAAGTAATAGAAAATAATAATTTTATGGTGCATTTTCGAAGTAAGGGTGTTGAAGTTTACACCATAACGGAAGGATTTAACATTTTCCCCTTTATTAAAAATACTATAGAAGCTTTTAAACCAGATGTTACAGTAATCTCTGAGGATATATCCTTCGTTTTACTTGAAACAGCTCTTGAAACAAAAACCAAAACAGTTTATATATCTCATAGTCAGGCAACCTTACCCTTTGGTCCTGAAGCTTTTGAAGAGAATATGGAAAGAGCCACGTTAATATCCAAGGTTGATGGAATTATTACAGTTAGTAAATATCTGGACAACTATTTTCGTAAATGGGCTGGTGCAGCCACAAGGACAATATATTTCCCTTCATATGGGCAAGGACCATATCCTTATCTAGGAAACTATGATAATAAATATATTACCGCTATAAACCCATCTTCTCTTAAAGGAATATCTATATTCCTTAAGCTGGCAAAAGCTCTTCCTGAATTCCCATTCGCTGCCGTTCCCACTTGGGCAACTTCTAAGGAAGACTTAAAGGAAATGGAGTCTATACCAAACATTACTATTTTAAAACCTTCTGAAAACGTAAATGATATTTACGCTCAGACAAAGATTTTTCTCATGCCCTCGCTTTGGGGAGAGTCCTTTGGTCAGGTAGCTGTAGAGGCTATGCTTCGCGGCATACCTGTTATAGCAAGTAATGTAGGTGGTATTCCAGAAGCAAAGCTTGGGCTTGATTACATTTTGCCAGTCAATCCAATAAAGGAGTATATTAAATTTGATTCAGAAGGTAACTCTGCCAAAAAATCTGGCATTCCAACTCCTGTTATCCCTGAACAAGATATCTCTCCATGGATTAGTGCTTTGAAAAAACTGTATTATGACAAAGAGCACTACGATGCCTTGTCCTTGGTTTCTAGAGAGAAATCTCATGCTTTTGTTAATTCTTTAAGAATTGACATTTTCGAAGAGTACTTTAAGGAAATAGCAAGTATTAACACCTCTTCTGGAAATAACTCTTCTAATCATCTAAGTGTTGATGATGAAAATAAGAAAAACAAACTTTTAGAACGTATTAAACAGCTTCCACCAGAGAAAAGAAATCTATTATTAAACTCACTAAAGGAAAGGAGCTGAAAAAATGGATCAAATGCTAGAACGTATAAATACCTTGTCTCCGGAGAAAAAACAACTTCTCCTAAAGAAAATGAGAGAAAAAAATAAGAATAGTGTTTCTGAAATGAGAATTACAGCTATTTCAAGAGATGATTTTAAAGATGGTTTTCCACTTTCTTATTCTCAGCAAAGATTGTGGTTTTTATATGAATGGGAGCCTGAAAGTCCTTCCTACAATATACCTTGTTTATTTCATTTGTCCTGCAAAGTAGATACTTCTATATTAAATGATACTGTAAACAAGATTATTTTAAGACACGAAATACTGCGAACAAAATATAAAGTTGTAAAGGATGAACCTGTTCAAATTATACATCCTTTTGTACCTATACAAATGAATGCTATTGATTTGACATTAACCCCCGAAAGTGAACAAGAAAAAAAATTGGATTCATTAATAAAAGCTCAGTCTATAGAACCCTTTAATTTAGAAGAAGATTTCCCAATCCGCGCATACCTTTATAAACTAGACGAAGAGAATTACTATCTCCTGCTTAATATCCACCATATCGCATGTGACGGATGGTCAATCTCCATCATTACCAGTGAGATACAAAAAATTTATTCAGCTCTGGCTAATGATGAGCAAATAGAGCTTTCCTCCATTGATATTCAATATGCCGACTATGCAGCCTGGCAAAGAAAATACATTGCAAACGAAGTATTGGAAAGACACTTAACCTATTGGAAGAGTAAATTTGAAGGTGAACTGCCAGTACTACAACTCCCTACTGATAAACCAAGACCACCAGTAAAAAGTTTTAAGGGGGCAGCGCTAAAAAGATCTATACCACTAGATTATTTCGAAAAACTTAAAACATTATGTAAAGAAGAGGATGCCACCTTGTACATGGTAACATTGGCAGCATTTTTTACACTACTCTACCGTTATACAGGTCAGACTGATATTGTTATTGGTTCACCAATTGCCAATAGAAACAGAAGTGAAGTAGAAAATATAGTAGGTTTTTTTGTTAATACACTGCCTCTGCGTGTTGATCTATCTGAAAAAGTTACTTTTAGAGAAACAGTAAAATACATAAAGAAAATTACACTTGAAGCCTACGAACATCAGGATCTGCCGTTAGAAAAGATTATAGACTCATTAAATATTGAACGTGACTTAAGCCACAATCCGCTTTTTCAAACTCTGTTTGTTATGCAAAATATGAGCTTTGAAGAAATTAATCCAGAGGGTTTTAATTGCCAATTTTGTGGCTCAATAAATCCTGACTGTTCAAAATTTGATATAACTTTTTCCTTGTGCGGCGATAACATTCAAGTTGAGTACAGTGTGGATTTATTTACTGAAGACACAATAATTAGAATGCTTGACCACTTTATGACAATTATTGATGAGGCATCTGAAAATCCCGATGAATGTATTTCTGAAATTAAACTT
The DNA here is from genome assembly GCA_030706015.1 of Bacillota bacterium. Classification (GTDB taxonomy): domain Bacteria; phylum Bacillota; class Clostridia; order Clostridiales; family Clostridiaceae; genus JAUZPI01. The sequence continues at coordinate 64,857 of JAUZPI010000002.1, read as the reverse complement.
CTAAGCGAAAAGGAAGAGCAGCAGATACTGATTGATTGGAACAATACAGAGCTTATACATCCTGAGGATTTTAATATAGTTAAATGTATAGAGGAACAGGCTAAAAAAAATCCACATTCAACAGCACTGGTCTTTGAGGGGATTTCCTATACATATAAAGAAATGAACTCAGATGCCAATAGAATTGCGCACTATCTTATATCCAAAGGAATTGGTCCTGAAAAGGTGGTGGGAATATTCCTTGAGCGTTCAGCTGATTTTGTAATCTCCATGCTGGCAGTGCTTAAGGCAGGTGCAGCCTATGTGCCTTTAGATCCAACCTACCCTGCTGATCGTATCGAGTTTATGCTTCAAGAATCTAAAACTGAGCTTCTTATTACAAATAAGAAACTTTCATCAGAAATCAATTTAAGAGATATTGATATTTTCTATATTGATCAAGATTTAAACCATTTAAGCAGTGAAAATCCTGAAATAAAAACAAGTCCAGAAAATCTTATGTACATCATCTTTACTTCTGGCTCCACTGGCACACCAAAAGGCGTTTGTGTCGAATTGAAAAACTTCCATAATTATATTAATGGAATACTAAAGCAATTCAACATAAATGAAGCTTTAAATTACGCAATGATTTCAACCTTAGCTGCAGATCTTGGAACTACCAATGTATTTTGCGCCTTATGTACAGGTGGAACCTTGCACGTTATATCCTATGATCGTTCCTGTGACCCTGATGGTGTAGCAGAATATTTTAGAGAGCATCCTATAGATGTTATGAAAATGGTGCCAAGTCATTTAGAGGTACTACTTGAAGCTTCTCATCCGGAGTATATAATTCCTCATAAATTGTTGATTCTTGCTGGTGAAGCCTTAACCTGGGATGCTGTACATAAAATAAGGAGTCTTCGTCCAAGCTGCAAGATACAAAATAATTATGGCCCTACTGAAACAACGGTTTCTGCACTGGCTTATCCAATAACTGATGAGTCATTGGATCACACATCAAATATCGTTCCTATTGGAAGACCTATAGGGAATGTAAAAGCCTTTGTACTGGATACTAAATTTAATCCCGTACCTGTAGGTGTACCAGGAGAATTATATATTGGAGGAAAAGGTGTTACCAGAGGTTACTTAAATAACAAAGAACTGACCAATTCACGATTTATTGAGAGCTCTTTTATCCATATGCCTGGAGAATACCTTTATAAAACTGGAGATAGAGTTCGCTTTTTGGTGGATGGTTCTATTGAATTCCTTGGGCGTATGGATCGTCAGATAAAAATTCGAGGATTCAGAATTGAACTTGGAGAAATAGAGTCAATTATTACTTCAAACGAAATTGTAAAAGATGCTGTTGTAATACTAAAAGAAACAGATAAATCAGAAAAACGAATTGCAGCCTACGTAGTCTTTGAAGCTTTTAATGACTCTGAGGATAAGGTGCAAAGATTAAAGAAAGGGTTAAAAGACAAATTGCCAGAATATATGATGCCCAATATAATAATGGAGCTTGATTCCTTACCCTTGAATGCTACTGGAAAAATTGATACTGCCAAACTGCCTGACTGTGATTTTTCCTTCCAGTCAGCAGGCACTAGCTCTGAACAACCTTGTACTGATACAGAAAAAAGAATAGCAGAAGTATGGAAGGATATTTTACAAATAAACACTGTTGGCATAGATGATAATTTCTTTGAACTTGGAGGTGAATCCTTTAAGGCCTTAAAGGTTGTTAGACGATTAGGCGATTGGATTGGTATAATGGATTTCTTTAAAAATCCTACTATCCGTACTCTTGCTCAGTATATAGATGGCGGTAAACAAGAGAGTAGTGGAATTCTTCAGAAACTAACAGAGGGAAAGGGTTCTCCAAAGGAAATTACCTCTTTAATATGCGTTCCATATGCAGGAGGCAGTGCTATTATATATCAGCCACTGGCAAGTCAAATGCCTGAAAATTATGCCTTGTATTCCTTAGAAATACCCGGTCACGATTTCAGTCGTAAAGATGAGGAGTTATTATCCATCAAAGAAATTGCACGAAGGTGTGTTGAAGAAATTAAAAACTCTGTTCAAGGACCTATCGCTCTTTATGGCCACTGCGTTGGAGGAGCTTTAACTATTGAGCTGGCAAGGCAGCTAGAAGCAGAAAATTATCCACTAGTAGGAATATTCCTTGGTGGTGTGTTCCCTGTTTCAAGACTTCCAGGACGCTTCTTTAGTTTCCTGTCTAAACTCTTTCCTTCTGACAGAGTTATGTCCAATAAAGGCTACCATGAGCTTCTAAAGGCTTTAGGCGGTTTTACTGATGTAGAGGATACTCTTGAGAGAGATTTTATGATAAACAGTCTGCGACATGATGCTCGTGAAAGCGAAAACTATTTTACAAGAGCCTACTCAGAGGAATGCTGGATAAAATTAAAGACTCCTATTACCTCAGTAGTTGGCGAAAGAGATAGAGTTACAGAACTATATGAGGAAAGATATAAAGAATGGAGCTATTTCAGCGAAAAGGTATCTTTATCAGTAATACCAGACACTGGCCACTACTTTATTAAACATCAGCCAGACCTTTTAAGTCATATTATTTGTGATTCTATAGAAAACTCACATAAAGCAGAGGCACAAGATTCTCCAAGCATAGAGAGTCATGCTCCTGCAAATTCAATTAATCTAGGTACAGGCTTACAAAAGCCATCAAAGCTCAAGACTCTATCCTCAGATTTAAAGACATTTTTTATAGTTGTATTAAGTCAGCTCCTTTCGCTTCTTGGTTCTGGTTTTACCGGAATTGCCATAGGAGTATGGGTTTATAACAGAACTGGCTCCGTGTCAAATTTCGCAGCTATATCTACGGCTTCAATGCTCCCTGGAATACTAGCTCTGCCTATATCTGGAGCAATTGCTGACCGATATGACCGACGTTTGGTAATGCTCTTTAGTGATTTAGCTGGAGCAGTATCCATAGCAGTATTAGCTATATTGATGGCAACAGGTTCACTGCAATTGTGGCATATATATATTTCACTAGCTGTAAGTGCTATATCCAGGTCTTTTCATAGACCAGCCTTCATGTCTGCCTTGGCGCAAATTATACCAAAGCAATATCTTGGTCATGCCAATGGATTAGTTCAGTTTGCTAATTCAACTAGTGAAATGATTGCCCCACTCCTAGGGGTGGTGCTTTTATCAACAATAGGTATGACAAATATCTTTTTATTTGATTGCTTTAGTTTTAGTATTGCTATAATAACTCTATTTGTGGTAAGATTTCCAAATAAGCTTTTTCACAAGAGAGAAGAAGCCTTCTTCAAAGAAGTTCTTATGGGGTGGAAATTTATTATTAAACGTAACAGCCTAGTATATATGATAATTTTCTTCCTTATAGGAAACATATTATTTGGACTTGCTACTGTGCTTATTCAGCCTCTTATTCTCTCCTTTGGCTCTACTACCCTTCTTGGCACCATAAACATGCTTGGAGCTATGGGGGCAATGGCAGGCGGTCTTATTATGAGTTTATGGGGCGGCACAAAACGAAGAGCTACAGGTATGGTTGGTTTTATTATTCTTGAAGGATTTTTTATAATTGTTACAGGCCTTCGTCCTGGATTCCTTCTTCCTGCAATAGGCGTTTTCGGAATATGGCTCACAGTTACTCTTGGAAACACCCATTGGCAGGCACTCATCCAAACAAAGGTTGGACTTGAACTCCAAGGCCGTGTACTAGCAACAAATCAAATGATAGCAATGTCAACTATACCTCTTGGATATCTTCTTGCAGGCCCACTGGCAGACTCAGTGTTTACTCCAGCCATGAATGCCAATGGAGTACTGGCCAGCAGCGTTGGCAGACTAATTGGAACTGGAGCAGGACGAGGTATTGGACTGCTTATGATATGTATTGGTATTCTGGTAGTAATATGGTCAACAATTGGTTTCAATTTTAAACCATTAAGGTATATGGAGGATTATTTGGAAGATGCAATACCAGATGCAATAATAAAAGATAAAGATTCCCTACAAGAGGAATTAGATAGCCGTATAACTATTAGTGCTGCCTTCAATAATAGCAGACAGGAAACTTTTAATTGAGAATAAACTTACATAATTTAAAATGAATATGAAGAGGGACATACTAAACTAAAAGTATGTCCCTCTTCATAATGCTCAGAAATATTATCTTGTCCACGATTTGTCTGACAAAAACTGGACTTACATAACCATCATTACCCAATTCTCCAAAATGAAGTTTTACTGCCGTTAAATCATTTTCTTCAATGAGCTTCCAAACCCTGCTTTTTCAAATAGTTTTCTCAATTTAGTAACCTTGTTTTCACCATCACTTCTAGCTCTTAGATTAAAAAAATAAACGTTACTTGCATATTAACAATCTCCTTTCATTATTGAATAAAAAGTAGTTTGATGCTATAATTTTATCTGTTATGTATCATTGTATCAGGTACATACTTGATAGTATCATAGTGTTAATAAGATACTAAAGAAAGGATTAACTATGGAAAAAACATGTAAAGTTATGAAGATTAGAAATAAAGAGTACACTTGCACAGTAGAACTAACCCTAGACATCATAGGAGGAAAGTGGAAACCTCTAATAATTTGGCATTTGGGGAGTCTGGGAACCAAAAGGTTTAGTGAACTTAAGAAATTACTTCCAGGTATTACTCAAAAGATGCTTACACAACAATTAAGAGAGCTAGAAGCAGACAATATGATTAATAGGAAAGTTTATCCAGAGATACCTCCAAAGGTAGAATATTCTCTAACGAATTCAGGCAAAAGTGTTATGCCAATCTTACAGGAAATGTGTACTTGGGGCAGTAGATATTATGAAAATCCTGAAAATCATACTCAACAAATCCAAGAGCAAAACGGTGAAATTTCTACAAATTAATAATAATTGCTAAATATATTTTTAATATCTGGATACAATAATAATGCTCATAAAATTACTTTAAAGGGGTGTTATTATGTATGTTACTAGTATTTCTTTATCATACATATTTCTAGGCATTACCATAATTACTATAGCCTTTTCCATATACTTCAAGACCTTAGTAGCCAAGACATCTCCTGGCAGGAAAACCCGAGACAAGATTATAGGTGATATGAAAGATCCCATGTCTTGGAGAGATAAAAATAACAGAATGGGAAATATTTCAATATTCTGGTCATTGTTATCATTAGCACTTTTTATTTATTTTAAATTTTTTTATATTACTGGTCTTGTATATTCTATATACCTTTACATATATATTGCAGCTATCGCATTGACTTTGCTTGCTACAGGACTTAGAAAAAAAGTTACAGAATAATATTACTAAAACACCCTAATTCTAATTTAAGGTGTTTTTTCTTTAGTCTATATCACATTATTAAAGCGGTTTTTATGGTTGTCCTAAATATCTTAAAATGCTATACTCTAATTATGCTGTTTAATTACTTAACTAGCATAAAAACTTAAAAGATGGAGAGATGCATTTTGAAACGGTTAATTTCACCTATATTTTTATCAATTCTTATGTTATTTTCAATTTCCTCAACTGCCTTTGCGGCCGAGAATACTCCTCCAGCAGTGGTAGCTAAATCAGCTGTTACCATTGACGCTGATACTGGAGAAATTATTTACGCAAAAGATATAGATGCGAAGGTTTATCCTGCAAGCACAACAAAACTTATTACTGCTATGCTTCTTACTGAGGCTAAAAAACCAACTGATGAACTTAGCTACACTCAAAGTGCAGCAGCTCAACCTGCTTTTTCACTTAAACTTAATGTTCATGATTTAAAGGTTGGAGAAAAAATCACTGCAGATAACGCAATGAAAGGCTTATTGATATACTCTGCTAACGATATTGCATATATGATAGCTGGAAATGTAATAAATAAGCCTGATGCAAGTGTGGCAGATACTACAAATGAATTTTCCGCATTAATGAATAAAAAAGCTCAACAACTTGGCATGAAAAATACTCATTTTGTTACCCCAAATGGATTGCATGATCCAAACCACTATACTACTGCTTATGATATGAGTATCTTAGGGAAAAACGCCTTTGCAAATAAATGGATTCTAGATACGGTTAAATTAAAGAATACAGTAGTTGAAACTGTTGATGGTATTAAACTACCGGTAGAAAATAGAAATAAACTAATTTTGGACAACCAACCTGTTTATGACAGTACATGTATTGGGGGCAAAACAGGCTATACAGACGAAGCAGGCAAATGCCTTGTATCCCTTTTTAACAGAAATGGAAAGAAAATAATAAGTGTTGTAATGAAATCTGCCTATGATAAGGATGATACTCAAGTATTTAAGGATACACTAACTGCAGTTAATTGGAGCTATAAACAAATTCAAACACCTCTTTTTAAAGGTGGAGATACATATAAGACAGTTACTGTATCATATAAACCATTAAAATTCTTTGGACCAGTTAAAACTGTAAAAGTTCCTCTAATTTTAAAAGAGAATATAAATTATTATAAAAATACAATTAATGATAATGAAAAGAAACTTACTGATAATGTTCAAAATTTAGATGCTTGGAAACTAAATACCTCTGCAGCTGTAGGTAATGTAACTCTTACAGAAAGAGGTGTAACTAAACAATATAAATTATATTCAGAACTATCTACAGGAAGTATAATGAAAAGCAGTACTGGGCTTTATGTAGGCATTGCAGTAGCAGCTGTAGTAGCTATTGCTTTATTGATTACACTTTTAGTTAAGATAAAGTCTCTTTTCAGAAGCGATAAGAGAAGATATAATAAAAAAGGTTGGTAAACACTACCAACCTTTTTTATTGTTCCATAACCATTCTAAGTTTTTTATTATGTCTTTGGAAGATAAATACTGTTATTATAGTTAAAATTGCTCCTACAATTATATATACATATGCAAATTGACTGGTTTCAGCTAAAAGCAATGGAAGGACAATTCCACCACAAATATTAAAGGTAATATGCCCCGCCATAGAAGTAAAAATCGAATTTGTAGATATACATAAATACCCTAATAATATTCCCAGTATTCCAGCATAGAGACCTTGCAGCAGATTTAAATGATAAACACCAAAGAGAACACCTTGAATTACCACAGTGAGAGATATTCTAATATTTTTTTCAATTTCACTCATTACTAAGCCTCTAAATAGAATTTCCTCAAACATTGGAATTAATAAAGTGATAATGATTATACCAAGAACAGTATTCATTGAACTGCCAAGTATTTTTGCTGTCTCATCATAGCTTGGAAAAAACTTTTCTATATATACCATCACACCCTCTACTACAGAAGAAGCGCTGAATGTTACAAATATAGCAAGAACTATACTCAATATATCTACCTTATTAAATCTACATATCTTTTGTATACTCTGTTTGCGAAGTTTAATAATAATCCAGTAAACAATAAATGATATAATTGCTGCAGGCAATAGTGAAATAACTATGTATTTTCCAACTATATTCGTTACTTCATTCATATTTCCATTTGAAGTTAACACAGCGTAAATAGCTAATGGAATGGATACCATAATCTGCATTATCATATAAATTGTTAAGTACATTAGAATAAATCCTATAGCTTTAAAATGTTTTTTCATACAAATAACCCCCAAAACTTATGGTTTTAATATTAAATATTCTCTATAACCTCTGCCTTTCCCTTCTTTTGAGTACTTACCATAGAAACACCAAGTATAATAGTAAAACATCCTATCAGCTGGGATATTGTTATTCTTTCTCTTAAAATTATAACCGCAGCAATAAGAGTAATTATAGGCTGCAGATTTATATACGTTGTCAGTACAGTAGCACCTAGATAATTTAAGGCATAATTATATAAAACATAGCCTACACAGGAACAAAAAACTGATAGAAATAATATATTAAGTATTACCTTTGCAGAAGGAATAGAATTGCTAACAAAAACTAATGATGGACTTAAAAATATACATCCCCAAATTGATTGATAAGTAGTTATGGTAATACTACTATAATTACCTTTAAAACTACTGTTTATTATATTATATATTACCCAGCATAATGCACAAGCTAATGCCATCAAATCACCTATAGTCCCAGTAGAAAATAATGAGATCTTATCCTTTGAAGCTACAATTATTATTATTCCTACAACACTAAATATGGTTCCTATAAGCTTGGTCTTTGTGATTTCCTCATTAAATATAATTTTCTGTGCTATTAGGGTAAATATAGGTATAGAAGCAATTAATATTGCTACATTTGATGCTGTAGTAAAGGCTATAGAATAGTTTTCAAAGAAAAAATATAATCCTACTCCAAATAATCCGCCTAATGCCATCTTTAGTCTATCTTCTTTTAAAACCTTCTCATTTGAATGCTGCATCTTTTTTATGATAATCAGAATCACACCAGCAATTAAAAATCTATAAAATGCTGATAAAATAGGATTTATTTCTGCTACCACAATCTTGATGCTCAAATATGACATTCCCCAAATTATCATTACTAACATAGCATATAAATGGGAAACCTTAGTTTTATTCACAGTTACTCCTCCTCTAGTCCGCAAATTACAACTGGTTAAAACTGTGCCTATTTATGATTATATAATAAAAAAATATAAATCTCATTAACTTTATTCATAATGCACAACATAAATCAGATATATTATAATACTTGAATATACATAGCTTATATTGTATACTTGAAATGTTATATTTTGAATATTTCTTAATATGAATTCATTTTACAATTGTTCGTCAAATTTGTTTTAATAGTTAAAAGAGGGGGGGTAAGATTGTCTGGCTCGGACTATGCAATTTAGCATACACTGCCTACGTTACTTGACTTGCAGACTATAAATATGGCAGTCATTAAATAATGTTACCCAAATATTATTTAATGGAAAATTAAAGTTAAAGCAGCGAGCTTTAACGCTAAATCTTTGGGCTGGCACACTTGCGTGCTAATAAAGATTTAGTAGAGCAGCATAATATGAAATTATCAAATAGAATTTTAGAAATGGACTTTTCTCCTATTCGTAAGCTAGTACCATTAGCAAATGATGCTGAAAAAAGAGGCTTAAAGGTTTACCGTCTTAACATAGGTCAGCCGGATATAGTTACTCCTGATTCATTCTTTGAGGGTATTACAAACTACAATGAAAAGATAGTAAAATACTGTGATTCAGAAGGAGTAGATCCTCTAATCAAAAGCTTTATTAAATCCTATAAAGATTTTAATATTGAATTTGAAAGAGATGAAATACTTATAACTCAAGGAGGAAGCGAAGCCATATTGTTTGCTCTTATGGCGGTTTGTGATCCTGGAGATAACGTTCTTATTCCAGAGCCATTTTATTCAAACTACAACAGTTTTGCAAAGGTAGCTGGTGCTAAGGTTGTTCCATTTTTAACAAAGATAGAAAATGGTTTTCATCTACCGCCTAAAGAAGAAATAATCGAAAAAATTAATGATAGAACAAGATGCATTTTGATCTCCAATCCGGTAAATCCTACTGGAACAGTTTATACTGCTGAAGAATTGAATATGCTTGCTGATATAGCTAGAGAATATAATCTATTTATTATTTCAGATGAAGTTTATAGGCAGTTTGTTTTCGACGATATCCAATATACATCCTGTATGCATATAAAAGATTTACAGGATAGAATAATCTTAATTGATAGTATATCAAAACATTATAGTGCATGCGGAGCAAGAATTGGCTTAGTTGCTTCAAAGAATAAAGATTTAATGAAGCAAATTTTAAAATTATGTCAGTCAAGATTATGCGTTTCCACTATTGAACAATATGCCGCAGCTAATTTAATAAATACATTGGAAAGCTATATAAAAAATGTTCGCTGTGAGTATAAAATAAGAAGAGATGTAATGTTCGATTATTTAAATAAAATACCAGGTGTTGTTTGTAATAAGCCTCAAGGTGCTTTTTATATTTTAGCTAAGCTCCCTGTGGATGACACAGATACATTTGCAGAATGGCTTCTTAAGGATTTTAGCTATGATAATAAAACAGTAATGTTTGCCCCTGGTGCAGGTTTTTATGCAACAGATGGTCTTGGTAAAAACGAAATAAGATTATCCTACTGTACAGATATTGAAGACATAAAAAATGCTTTAGTAATTTTACAAAAAGCATTAGAGGTGTATCCAAATTCAAGTACTATAAAATAATCATTAAATAAAAAGGTAGTATGAATGTGCTTTAATTCATTCTGCCTTTTTACCTTTCCACTACATATCTACAGATTGCACACATTTATACATTCTTTATACCATACTCACCACTATTCATCTTCCTCTATAAGGAATCTAATATTTTTACCTAGGTAAATCTAATAATGTATACTATCCATATTTTTTCACACCAGTCTTGTTCTTTTGTATTCATAGTAGTACTTCAAAATACTTACTGTTAAATTTGTAATATCATAAATTTAATTGCAATAATAATTTTTTGTATATTTACATATTTTTGTATATGCTTCTTTGTTGTTTTGTACAATCATATGTATATAGTGACAAATTATCCATTGACACCCTTGTAAATTTATCCTATAATGGTTTTAGGTGCAAACGATTGCATTATTAAACATATCATGGAGGGATATTATGAACAGAATAAAAAAACTCACAGCTCTAGCATGTGTACTGGCAATTACAACTGGTTTAGTTGTTGGTTGTGGAAGCAGCGGTAGTTCTAGTGACAAAAAGGTAACTTTGGATATATTCCAATTCAAAGTTGAAGCTAAGGATGCATTAGACAAGGCTGCAAAAGAGTATATGAATGAGCATAAGAATGTTACTATTCATATTGATACCGTAGGTGGTGGTCAAGATTATAATCCAGCACTAAAAGCAAAATTTGCTTCTGGTAAGGAGCCTGCTCTTTATAATATAGGAGGACCTCAAGATGCTCAAGACTGGAAGTCAAAACTTGAGGATTTATCAGATCAACCTTGGGTTTCAAAGGCTTATGACGGTACTTTAGATCCTGCAAAAGTTAATGGTAAAGTATATGGTATGCCATTTGACTTAGAAGGCTATGGATTCGTATATAACAAGAACATATTTAAAAAAGCAGGAATTGATGCTGATTCCATTAAAACATATGCAGATCTAGAAAAAGCAGTTCAAACTCTTGATTCAAAGAAAAAAGATTTAGGTCTTGAAGCTGTATTCGCATTACCAGGAAAAGAAACTTGGGTAACTGGTTTACATCTTTCAAATGTAGCTTTCTCAAACGAGCTAAAAGACGGTGTTACAGCATTTAATGCTAAAACTATTGATTTTAAATATGCAGACGGACTTAAGAAACTACTTGATTTACAAATCCAATACGGAATCAAACCAGATGGTACAAACAAATCTATAAACAGCGTAGACTATTCAACACAAGTTGAACAAAAATTCTCTCTTGGTAAAGCAGCAATAATTCAACAAGGTAACTGGATTTATGGAACTGTTGAAGGTGTAGATAAAAACTTAGCACAAAATATAGGATTCCTTCCAATGCCAATAGATGGAGTTAAAGAAGGCTCAATTCCTGTAGGTGTTCCAATGTACTGGGCTGTTAATTCATCCAAAGATGCTGATACTAAAAAGGCAGCAAAAGACTTCTTAAACTGGCTATATACTTCTGATAAAGGAAAAGATATGATTGTCCATGACTTCAAATTCATACCTGCTTTAAAAGGTTATGATGGAGACAACCTTCAACCTGCTGATCCATTAGCAAAAGACATAGTTAAATACTCAAATGCTGGTAAGACTATGCCTTGGGTATTCATGGGATATCCTACTGGTTGGGGACAAAATAAATTAGGTACTGATATACAAAAATATATTGGCGGCGAAATGACTTGGGACAAGCTAGTTCAAGATTCTAAAGATACTTGGGCTGCAGCAAGAAAATAAATAAGCACATAATAAATTTCCCTTATAAAAATCCTGGACATGTTGTTTTATAACTGGTCCAGGATTTTATCCAAGAATCAATACAAAGGAGAGAAGGTAATGAAACAAGTTTATAAAAAAAATAAGTTTACTTTCTGGGCATTTGTTGGCCCTGTTCTCATTGCTTACGCTTTAGTCCAACTTATACCATTGCTATTTGGAATATATTACTCCTTTACTGATTGGAATGGTATTGGATCAGATTTAAAATGGGTTGGTATACAGAATTATATCACAGCTTTTAAAGATGCTACTTTCCTGCAATCCTTTCTATTCACGCTTAAGTTCACTATTCCATCTATAATTGTATTAAACGCCTTAGGCTTTGGATTAGCCCTTCTGGTAACAAGAGAATCAAAGTTCACTAATATTTTAAGAACTATATTCTTTATGCCTAATCTAATCGGTGGTCTAATCTTAGGTTTTATATGGCAATTTATATTTACACAAGTTTTTGCAGGTCTTGGAAAAGTCCTTGGTCAGCAATGGCTAATGGGATGGCTTTCTAATGGAAAAACTGGATTAATTGGACTTATTATTTTAATGTCCTGGCAAATGGCAGGATATTTAATGGTTATATATATATCATCCCTTCAAAATATTCCACCAGAACTTTTAGAAGCAGCACAAATTGATGGAGCAAACGTTTGGCAAAGAGTTAAGAATATAACAATTCCTTTAGTAAGACCAGCTTTTACTGTTAGTGTATTTTTAACTCTTTCAAACTCATTTAAACTTTATGATCAGAATTTATCCTTAACTGCTGGTGGTCCTGCTAAAGCAACAGAAATGTTAGCTATGAATATATATAACACAGCCTTTCAATTTAATCTAATGGGGGTTGCACAAGCAAAAGCGGTTGTTTTCTTCCTGCTTATTGGAATCGTATCAGTTACTCAAGTATATTTTTCTAAGAAGGGAGAGGTGGAAGCATAATGAGAACTAATGAAACAGTGACAACTGAAAAAATAACAGAAACCGAAGTTTCAGTGAAAGTAAAACATACTATAAGTGCAAAAAAGATAGTAAGTATAATACTTAGTGCTTTATTGGGATTATTGTTTTTATCACCTTTCTATATAATTATAGTTAACTCATTTAAGACTAAAAAAGAATTGTTTTCAAGCACACTTGCTTTTCCACTAAAATGGACTACTGAAAACTATTCTCAAGCCTATGATAGATTAGACTTTTTTACCTCTCTAGGTCACTCAATGATAATAACATTTTTTAGTGTAATAATTATCGTTGTTTTTTCATCCATGGCTGCATGGATGCTGGAACGTACTAAGAGTAAGCTCAGCGGCTTTATATTCATGCTGTTTATTGCTTCTATGATTGTTCCATTTCAAGCAGTAATGCTTCCATTAATAAGACTTATGGGTAAATTAAATCTATTAAATGTGCCTGGCTTAATAGTTATGTACCTTGGATTTTTCTGCTCTTTATCAATATTCTTATATCATGGATTCTTAAAAAGTATTCCAAAAGAATTAGATGAAGCGGCTATGATAGATGGCTGCAGTAAATTGCAAACATTTTGGCTTATAATATTTCCATTATTAAAACCAATCTCTATTACTGTTGCAATATTAAATACTGTAGCTATCTGGAATGACTATTTACTACCATCACTAGTAATAAATAATCCTGATACAATGACAATACCACTTAAAACCTTCTTCTTCTTCGGAGAATATACAAAACAGTGGAATTTAGCACTTGCAGGATTGGTACTAGATGTTATACCAGTAATTATATTCTATTTCCTTGCTCAAAAACACATCATCAAATCTGTTACAGCTGGTAGTATTAAATAAGCTCCTCATTCAACCAATAAATATATAAGAAGGGTGCAGTTCTTAATTAAAAGAATTGCACCCTTCTATTTTGCATATAAGCTTTAATTTTTACTTTTCTAGATAGGCCTTTAATTCTCTGTATTCGGAAGAACTTATTATTCCTTTATCTACTTTAAAATATTGAACTTCTTCGCATCTGTTTTCTATTATCTCTATGATCTCAGGATGGCAAGTCAAAATAAAAATTTGATTTGTTATTGATAAATCATTTATAACATTAATCGTATTTATTAAATGTCTTTTGTCAAAGTTAACCAAAGAATCATCTAATATAACAGGCATAGATGGTTTGATATCCTTTATTCTGCTTATTCTTACGGATAAAAACAATTGTTCCCTAGTACCCCTGCTAAGCACACTAACATCTTCATTTCTTTCACCATTATCCATTACAGTCTCAAATTCAAGGCTGCTTAAGTTTTCTGAAGGCTCAATTTTCATGTATTCACCGCTAGTAATTTCTTTTAGAACTTCGCTGGCATCATTTAGTAATGATGATTTTGCCCTTTCTAAAAACTTTTCTTGAACCTTTGTCATTAAAAATGCTGCACTGTTATAAACAGCAAACTTTTCCGCTAACCTACTTAATTCATTTCTTCCCTGCTCAATTAATACCTGAGACTTTTCCAGTAACTCTATGGATGAAAGTTTCTTAATTTCATCAACCAAATGAGTCTTATGTTCCTCCAGTTTCTTAAATTCAATTTCTTTGTCAGTTAATTTTTTTACTAAGAGTTCATACCCCCTATTAATCTCTTCAATAGAGGCATATTGGAAAAGAATTTTATAAAAGCCCTCCTCAAGCTGCTCATCTGTGCAATTTTGTCCAAGCTCCATTTCTAAGGCATTCCTAGCATGAACCGATTTTATAGATGCTGAAATCTGAAGTTTAAGACTATTAATTTTACTGTATATCTCATTATAATCATTATAAGTTTTTAGATTATCCAAATACTTCTCTAGATTCTCAGCAATATTATCACTTTTATCTCCTGTAGCCCTATTTTTTACATACCCCTTAATTGTTGCTTCTAATTTTATTTTTTGCTTTTCTAGTAGTTTTATTTCCGCAGCATCTGATACATATCCATAAAGTTTAGTTACATTCATTAATAATTCTTCGTAATTATTTATTTTCTCACTGCCATTATAGCTAGGTATTTCATTAAAAATTATGGTATAAAACTCTTTGCAGAGACTATCAATTTTTTCAAGCCTTTCATTAATTTCTTTAGCTTGGTTTTCGGCAGCTTCTATAGATATTTTTAAATCATTTATTTTTTGCTTTATATTTTTTATAGCTTTAAAATAATCCTTAATTCCCTGTGGTCCAATGTCTCCGTGTAGTCTGAGCATTGCTTTATAATTGGTGAAATCCTCATCTACGGGTTTAAGTTTGTCACCCAATTCCTTTATCCTATAATCCACTTCATTAATTTCTACATCTATAGTTTTTAGTTGAAATGAAAAATTATCTTTTATGGACTTGTTTCCATTATCTCTAAATACCTTATTAATATTGCTGGCAACAACATAAATGATTCCAAATACCATGAGAGCCAATCCAGGTATTATGTTAAAAAAGGATACTGCCGCTCCAATTGCTGCAAAAATAAAAGCTAGGTATGTATACAAATTTAGGCTCTCTTTATTTACAGTGTTGCTTTTTGTGTATTCATCCTTTAGTAAAACCTTTCTTCTCATTAATTCTTCATTTCTATTCTTCAAAAGTGCAAGTTCTCTACTATATTCTTCATACAAATCAGCAATTCTGCATAAATCATGATATTGAAGTTCATCAGTATTTATTTCTAATATTTTAGAGTAATCGTTGATAAATTCTTCATTTATCTCTCCTGCTTCATGCCGTATTCTCTTATTCAATTCGATGCAATACTGTTTATCATCATTATAGTTAATTATCTTTTCTTTAATACCGGACAAATCCTTATAATTCTCTTTAATGGTTTCTTCATTAACAAGCAGTTTATCTATTATAACCATAATTTCTTTTAAGCCTTCTACTGAAAGGATTCCTTTGCTATCTAACATAATGGTATCAATAAATAATCTAAGTTTGTCCTTGTATTCTCCAGAAGCAACTTGATACTCTTCACTTAAAGCTTCCACCATTTCAATGGACGGTATTCTTTCACCATAATAATTCCTTAATTCCTTATATGCATTGAAATCTATATTGTTTTTTAAATTCATTATGACTTTGTGCTTATCATAGCTGCTTCTAACTAAATCTAAAATAATTAATTTATTATTTAATCTTTCCATTAACAGCTGATTATCTTTGATATCATTTTCTAAGTCTTTAAGTAATTTTTTATTCTCATCATACTGCTCAACTTGAGATAATGCTTTTTTCTTTAAGTCCATTCCCTCTTGTATCTTAAGACTGGCATCTTTAAAAAGTGCACTGGATGGATTCCCTGCTACTCCTCCTATCTTTTTAGCATCCTTTTTATAATTGTTAACAATAGCTGGTATTTGCATTATATCTTTTACTCCAGCTCCTAAAAGTATGGCTTGTAAATTTTCATTTTCCTTTGTTACGCCTTGCAATTCATCAAGGGATATTGTAAACAGCTCTTGATAAGTAAAATAATCAATTTCACCCCTGATTTTGTTAATATCCTCCTCAAGTGAAGGATTGTTTGAACTTAAAAGAGATACATACGGTCTTCTCTTCCCTTTGTTTCGTATGCAATAGCAGTGTTTATATTCATCGAGAACATCTGCTTCAATTTCATGTTCAATGGCAGCTGGCGGCAGATATTTCTCATTTGTAAATCCATAAGCAATACTTCTTATTATCTTCATCAAAGTAGACTTACCAGCCCTATTTTTGCCTCCTATTACCACAATGTTTGAACTTATGTTCATCATAGATTGATTTTTGTATATTCCAAAATCTCTGATAAATAGATTTTTTAATTTCAAGCTACTCTATCCTTTCCAAAAGACTGTTTAATATGAGCTCCTCTGATTTATCCAATATATCTTTAAGTTTATCCTCATCAAATTGAATCTTTGCAGGATTTATATTTTCATTATCCCATTTCGTCTCCCAAACCTTGCCAACACTATTAAGAAGCTCTTTTCTAAGTTCATCATTACTATATATCTCTTTAATAATCTCTTTAACTTCATTTAGTAAATTATTGTTAGCAATAAATTCTTGAAACTCCAAGTTAGGTCTTTTAATATCAACATCTATGTCATGTATGTGCATTTCAGGGTATTTTCTCATAAAGGCACCATTTAATGACGTTTTCATATTTTCCAAAATTTCATTCTCATCATTATTAAAAATATAATACAACTGACTTCTACCTACAATCTGTACATCTACTATAAAGCTATTTGCCACTGAAATAAGTTCCTTATTTATTTTAAAACCGTTATAAGTATCTGACTTCTTAATTTCTTCCACATAGTTACTAATATACTCCTCTAGCTTGGCAGCTGCATACTCTTCTAATTCAGTTAAATTATTAATCTCTAGTCCTGACTCATCAATCGAAATAATTGCTTTCTTCCATATGACAGAACTAGTAGGTAATAATTCTACACTGCTATCTTTGCTGTTATATAAATTAACAAGTACACACCCTCCTATTCCTTCCTCACCTATATCTCTTCCTTGAGGAATTCCTGGATATATAATCCAAGGCTCTATTTTATTTAAAATTATAGATTTATGTATATGTCCAAGTGCCCAATAACTAAAACCTTCCTTATTTTTCAAGTCACTTAAACTGCATGGAACATAGTTTGTATTACTATTATCTAACTGGGTATGAAGCAGTGCTATGTGAAATATATCTTGTTCTTCCGCATTATAATTATCAACAATTTTTCTTCCTTCCGCTTTTGACCTATAGGATTGTCCATACAATTTTGCGGCTAATTTACCATTTTTAATGAATTCAACAGAACTGATCTGTTCATATCCAAATAGATAAACATTAGAAGGCAAATTAAACAATTCCTTTCTTTCCCCTAATGGATCATGATTTCCTCCTATTGCATATACATATATATTTTCCTTCTCTAATCTTTTGCAGCATTCTATAAAAAATTTATTAGCTTTAACACATTGATATTCTCTATCATATAAATCTCCTGAAATAATGAGAAAATCAACTTTATATTCTATTGCATAACTACAAATTTTCTCAAAAGAATCATAAACAGCATTTTTATAAACAAAATCCTCTTCATTTACACATATTATACTTCCTAAATGTATATCTGCAGCATGAATAAATCTTATATCTGAACCCATTTTATCAACTCCATCAACAGCAAAATATCTATAACTATATTTTACCCTATATTTCTTTTTGAAGACATAAAATCATAAATTTTAAGAATAATTTAATTTACTTTGGGCATCATAATTGTTGTAAAGGGATTTAAAGTAGTTGAGTTAAGAGTATTTAAGGGTTGGAAACGGCTTTTAAATATTCGAACAAAGATATATGTTGGATCTTTAAATGGGTTCATCATATGTCGGCGAGAAGATTATTATAGGTGTGTAAACGCTATATATATGCCGAAAGGTATATATATGGTGTGAAAATATGTATAATGGTCGAACTAAGATTATATAGGGTGCTGATTTAGTGCACTAGTCGTTGAGGTTATATATAGTCGAAAGATTATATATAGTTTCTACTGTATCTTATATAGTCGAGCAAAGATGTGTATACTTGTTGTAATGCTTGTGTATAGTCCACAGACTATATATAGGTATGTAAATATGTATATATGTTGGAGTGTAGATTACTTTGAGTTCCTACAACAATCCTAGGGTAAGAATGAATCTTAACTAAATTCATTCTTTATCCAAAACCTTATAGTAGTATACAAAAAGTAGATTATAGTTAAATCTACATACTACATTAAAAAAGGTTTTTTGGAGGAGTGGATGTCAGCTGCATCCACTCTTTTAAATTTCCTTTTATCCTCACTTTCTTGACATGAATTTTTATATGTTATATTATAGAAATAGCTAATAATCACAGCCTTACGTCCTATATAGGATGCAAGGCTTTCATTATATGAAAGCAATAATTAAATTACATAGGAGTGAATAACATGTCCACTAAAGAAATCAGAACTAGGTTCGCGCCAAGCCCTACTGGCTATATGCACGTTGGAAATTTAAGAACTGCCCTATATACTTACCTTATAGCAAAGCATGAAGGTGGTAAATTCATATTAAGAATAGAAGACACAGATCAAGAGCGATATGTTGAGGGAGCTGTTGATATTATATATAAAACTTTGGCAGAAACTGGTCTTATTCATGATGAAGGTCCAGACATAGGCGGTCCAGTTGGCCCATATATTCAAAGCCAAAGAATTAATATATACAGAAAATATGCTGAGGAATTAGTTGAAAAAGGTGAAGCTTATTACTGTTTCTGTACAAAAGAAAGATTAGATGAAGTAAGAAATGCAGCCGAAGCTGATAAAAAGACTTATAAATATGACAAGCACTGCCTTCATTTAACTAAAGAAGAGGTACAGGAAAAACTTGCTTCTGGTATTCCATACGTTATAAGACAAAATAATCCTGAAACTGGAACTACAGTATTTGAGGATGTTATTTATGGAACGATACAAGTAGACAACTCAGAATTAGATGATATGATACTTATGAAATCTGATGGATATCCTACATATAATTTTGCAAATGTTGTTGACGATCATCTTATGGGTATAACTCATGTAGTTAGAGGAAATGAATATTTGTCCTCAGCTCCAAAATACAACCGCTTATACGAGGCTTTTGGCTGGGAAGTTCCTGTATACGTACATTGTTCACCAATAATGAAGGATGCTCATAGCAAATTAAGCAAGAGAAACGGAGACGCTTCCTTTAATGATTTAGTTTCAAAAGGCTATTTAAAAGAGGCTGTTTTAAATTACATCGCACTTCTTGGCTGGAACCCTGACGGTGAAAATGAAATATTTACTCTGAAAGAATTAGTAGAAAAATTTGATTATAAAACCATAAACAAATCACCTGCTACTTTTGACCCAGTTAAGCTTAAATGGATGAACGGGGAATATATCAGAAGACTTTCTCTAGAAGAATTCCATAAGCTTGCAGTACCATACTATGCACAAGCAATCAAAAATCCTAATATTGATTTAATGAAAATAAGCGAGCTTATGCAGGTGAGAACTGAAGTTTTAAGTGACATTCCTGACGCTATTGACTTCTTTGAGGAACTTCCTGATTATGATATAGCAATGTATACTCATAAGAAAATGAAAACAAATAGCGAAAACTCTTTAATCAGCTTAGAAAAATGTTATGAGGTACTTGAAGCACTTTCAGATTGGAATTTAAAGGCTGTAGAAGAATCTATGCTAAACCTTGCTAAAGAAATGGAAGTAAAGAATGGAATAATTCTTTGGCCTTTAAGAACTGCTCTTTCAGGAAAACAATCCACACCAGGCGGCGCCTTTGAAATAGCAGATATAATTGGAAAAGAAGAATCTTTGAAAAGACTTCAAAAAGGAATAGAAAAATTAAAAGCTGCTAATGCACAATAGCTATAAAAAAATATATAAGAGAAGCATACAATGGATAAATATTTAACCATTATATGCTTTTCTTTATTTTACTAACATTTCATTAAAATCTGCTGGTAGTTGATCATTCATATACTTTGATTTTGGGTTCAAAGATTTATAGTTTTTTTCGTATATCTTCTTTAAATCCTCCATTTTTTCCTTATATATAATGTTTCCACTTTGTAAATATTTTTCATTTAAAAAATCATAATAGGTTTTATACATTTTATCATAATATTTCTCTATACTTAAAAACGAATCATAATAGTAGATTGCTTTAGAGTCGTTATTCAATTTTGTATAAGTAAAAGCAATATTACCTATGATTCTTGGATCAGTAGGATTAATTTCAAGTGCCTTAGTTAAATTATCTGAACATTTTATATAAAGCTCATTCTTGTTTTGTGAATCCCCAGTTTCCCTATTATAGGCTTCTGCAATTTTACTATAGCCATCAGGATCCTTGAAGGTTATGGAATTATAAAACTTGTAGCAACCTATGGCTTGATCGTACTCTTTATTAGAGACCAAGCTGTCTGAATAAATAGATATTCCATTAACAAATGTCAAGTAAGAGACAAATGCTATCAATATGCTGCACAATATTATCGCATATTTTTTAGTAGAAAATTTAATTTCCATCTCATTATCTTCTCTAGACTGCCCTGTTAAACCTACAATCATAATAACAGTTATGAATATAACAGCAAAAGAGAAGTCAAAATCCAACAAACTATGTAGATAAATAGTTATATATAATGGTATATAATATTTTACTTGTTTCCCGCTTTTTACAATTAATATCAAACCATAAATACCGATTGCAAGGAAGATCATCATTCCTATTATTCCAACATCATATCCGACCTGCAAAATAGAATTATGTACAAATTTTACGTCATAAAATGCTGACTGATCAATATACTGCCTATATTCAAAGGAATTAATACCAGAACCAAAGGGATTATAAAATATATGTTTTATAACATCTTGAAAATAAACAAATCTCTCCTGCAAAACACCTAAGCTAAAAGAAGAATTTCTTACCCTCTTGGAAAAATTAGTATTTAACAATAGAATTAATGGAATTGCTATTGCAAATGCACCAACGGCTATACCATTTTTTAAATCTGAAGATGTTTTTTTAAGTAAATCATACCACAGGTATATTATAATTGGGAGTAAAAGTACCATTCCAAAACCAGCATACTGTACACTAATATATACCATCACAGCCAATGCAAAATTAATAACTGATGTAAACTTGTCCTCTCTCTTAATGTCATATATAACCTTAATCACAACAAATATAATAAGATAAAATAATGTATTTCTTGATCCTGTATAAATTATTCCCAACATTAAAATAAACTGTACTTCATTCAAATAATTATTTTCTTGTATTAGTTCGTTTAAATACACACTTATAAGCAATAGTAGTGCATAGGTATTTGCGTAGCCTAGATTACCATCAATTCTGGTTTTACATATTACACCTTGGTATATTATAAATGCTAAAGATGATATACTCACTATATAAACAAACCATTTTATAATCAGATTTTTTTCTTTTTTTATATTAGAAAAAATTAAATAATAAAGTAAGGCATTCATGTAAACGCAAAATCCACTTAAGGATTTGGTAATATTATTCGATGCATACATAGATATGATACCGAAAAATAGAAGGCTGCAAACTAATATTGTATAAACTTTATTAACTCTTATATTTTTGCGATTTTTAAGCAAGTATATAAGTGCCCCAAAGGCTAAAATAACTGCCGCATACTCTTCCCCTAAATAACTATATGGTATTAATAAAACTAAAAACAAAAGTATTATTTCAAACTTCACAAGCATTTCCTCCCAGTTTTCTTTAGTTGTATATAACAAAGCAGGGGACTTGTCCCCTGCCTATATTATATACTCTTATCACATATGTTAAAAGTTACTATTGTGCTTTTTCTTTCCTTCTTACTAATAAACATGTTCCTAAAACAATTGCAGCTAATCCTGCAAATATTAAAGCATTCATATCAACTGCAGAACCAGTCTTAGGCAATGTTGTTGTGCTTGTTGAAGCTGCATTAGTAGAGGTATTTGAATTACTACCTGTTTGCGAAGATGCAGTAGTTACTCCTGTCTGCATCAAAGTAAAATTAGAAAAATGTGTTGTGTAAAAAGAATATGTCTTAGTTGCTGCATCGTATACTCCACCTGAGATTTCAACCCAGCTTCCAGTAGTTTCATCAAAATAAAATGCTGATAATTTTGATGTATCTACTCCTTGCAAATCTTCATTGGTCAAATTAATCGTAACTTTTACTTTTTGACCATTAGTAAACTGATGAATACTTCCAACTACACTACCATTTGATACAGCATCTATAGTAAAGCTAAACACCTTTCCTAGAGATTTACATCCTGCTGGAGTTTTTTGTAGTAAGCTTCTATAGTTACCAGCATTAACAGATTGTCCAATTTCTAATGTGGCAGAATATATGGCAGAATAGTAGTTAGCTAAATCTAATGCACAATATGGTATTTCTATAGTTGAATCATTACCATGAATAATAGCTGAGCCTATACCATTTATTATTTTGCCAACCGGAATATCTACTTTAACATTATTTGTACCAGAAGGTATAGCTGGATTTATTTCAACTGCAGCATCTGCATCAATATTGTTGACATTTGAAGGCGTTACTATGACAGTATCACCTTGTTGTGTGCTATTAGTTTGTAATGATGAAGGTACAGGTTTTTCATCGCTATTTCTATTAACTATTGCATAACCATCTACCGCATATTGAGTTTCATAAGCTAACATATGATTATCATCATTTACCGTGAAATTATAGAATCCATTTAAAAATCTATACTTAGGAACAAATTTATCACCTTCTAATTTGCATGCTGTAATTTTACATCCATCGCTAGGTGAATCCCCGTTATACGGATTCCCCATATACCATACATTACCGCTATTATCTATTGATAATTGACCAGGAAGATAAACTCCATTATCTCTGGTGTATGTATTCGCAACTTGTATGGAATCACCATTTACAGTTAATTTAGATATAGTTACATCACCGCTGCCAATCTTCCAATTATTCGTGACCCATATATTACCACTATTATCTATTTTATATCTACTGAATAGCGGGACCGTTTGCATAGGTGACTTATAAATCGTTTGTTGAAGAGAATTATTTACTGTGCTTATTTTCCCAAGCTTATAAGCATTTCCTGGATTAAACCATAGATTATTATTATTATCTACAGATAAATTATATGCTGGTGCTGGTACATTATTTAGTCTTAAAAAGCTGTAGTCCTTATTACTATTACCATTCATTTTCATTATGTAATATTCTCCGCCGCCAGAACCATATGTCATAATACTAAACCATAAGTCACCATTTTTATCTACTTTTCCATCAATCAGGTCATAATTGCTTGGTACGCACATAATTTTAGTTTCTAATGTGTCAATATCGATTGATTTTATATTACCCATTGAATAAAGATAAATCTTACTTCCATTGCTTCCAATGTATTCATCATTGCCAGAAGTTTCTGATATTTTTTTTGGATCTTGTCCATCTTTTCCGTAATATACTCCGTTACTTGTAATGAGCACAGCTGTATCCTTATATAATGCGCCATTAAAAATATGATAGTTTAATAATTGGTAGTTTTTAGAGTAATCATTAGAGCCTGATTGTACTTGAGCTGCTTCAACCTGCTGTGAAATAAAGCCCATTGGTAATAATGTTAGTATGAATACATAGGCTAACAACATACTCACTGTTTTAATTTTTTTCATTACCTCACCCCTTAATATATTTCATTTTAATCATAGAATATCAGTAATAAATGTAGTAATATTCCATTTAAATTATATCATTTCCATGCTTGTAAAACAAGCCAGAACATTCCAATATTATGGCGATTTTTACACATTAATAAAAAAAGCATGATAAAAAATCATGCTTTTTTCATTAATTAGCTTTCTACCCAATCCACAATATTAAAGCTTACCCCGTCTCCAAAGCCAACAATATTATTAATTAAAAATTCCTGAATAACTTTTTCATATCTGCGAGGAGAAACCAATTTCGTTTTTCCTATTACATTTCCAAGAGAATCTTCTTTAGGATTGCCAGCATCATCTCTTTCAATGTCATCAACAAATTGATATCCGTTATTAGGATCAAAACCCATAGTCTCATAGGTAATTTCTGGTTCACTCTTTCTTGGTATCCCATGAAGGTCTAAATTAATCCAATCATTGGCATAGTCTGGTTTTGCAGGATCATTCGGGTCTACTGCATCACTCTGATCTACAATTATTTTATTACCGCATAATGTAGAATTAGTTCTTAACAAAGAACCTTCAACTTTTATTTTTCCATTGCAGTATAAGATATTATTTATACTAGAGGCAATCTCAGAATTCTTTTTAATGTCTACGCCTCCTAAGTCACCTGTGTTAACTAAATAGACAATATATTTAGACGCTAGTCCTTCTTGATCGATTATTGTTGGATTGTTTGGATTATAGGTATAAGTGGTATCATCTCCATGTATAACCTTTTCTACAACATATTTAGTTGCTTTATCCACCAAATCATTAAAGTCAATAGTTGCCCCTGCAGCGTTCACCTGGAAAAATATAACATTTGCATCTTTCAAATTGGCCTCTCTTCTAAAAGCAACTAGATTATAATCTGTTGTACCATAGATATCTTTTACTTTAATATCGGTATTACCTGTACCATCAACATTGCTAGAAAAACCAGGCGAACTGTCTACTCCTTTTATATCTAAGTTAATATTGCTAATATTTTCATTTTTAATCGTTGGTGCATATCTAGCTCCCGCCAAATTTGTAACATTAACAGTTAAACTAGATGTACCTATTGGATTTAGCGTATAGTCTTTTGTAATATCACTTACATTGGTAGTGTTTGATACTCTTATAGGACTGTCTAAAGAACTGCCAGTGCTTATCCAACTGTCCCCAAATACTGCAGTTGATTTTGATAGCAGCTGCATATTGAAATTAACAGCATTTACTCTTAGCATACCGTTCAACTTAAGATTCTCAAGACTAAAATCTATATTATTCCCCTGAAAAAAGCAATTTCCATAAACCGTCATTTGTGTATGATTTTTATCCGAACTAAAGTTTGAATCAGTGCTTAAACTTAAACTTGTAGCTGTTGATGATTTATCAGGTTTATCCAGGGTTATTAGAGTATTATCAAATAAAAGATCTAAATATTTATTTCTTATATCATTTGGATCAATATATGCTGTTATAGTTTTACTTTCCCCGCCATTTTGTGCTGTAGAAGTTATCTGAACACAGTTTGTAATCCCTTTTCTAGGCACATTTTTTCTAAATGAAATATTTACTGTAACGCCATTAGGATCACTTATTGTATGTAAATTAGGGGCAGTAACATTACCAGACAGATCTGTAAGGATTAAATTGTCTGGGTTTAAAATAATGGAAGGATCATCATTTACTCTCTGTTTTAGTGCCACTAAGGCTTGCTCAATGCCAGACTCAGCCATCAATTTTAGCTTTTGGCTTTTTTGAAGTTTATCTGCTAACAAGCGATTTTCAGTGCCTGCGCCCAGTAATCCTATTGAAAGAACTAATAGGATAGTTATCACAGCTAAAGTATAAATCATGGCAGTGCCCTTATGTTTTATTTTTTTTGATAGTTGTAACTTTTGGGTGATATAAAAATTATTAATTTTCAATACCCTCCCCTCCTTGATTATGATCAATCAAAGCAATACTTGTCTTTACAGTTTTACTTTGCCCCCTTGAAGTAACTGTCACCTCAATATTAACTGTATTTCCACTGTAGTTAATAACAATATCATCCTTATTACCAATACCTTTCGCAATAGTAACTGGAGTTCCAGTGCTATTATAAATTTTATATGGCTGAACTTTCACAATATACTTTTTACCAGACACATTTCCAACATATACTGCATAGTATCCTCTTTTTTCTCTATCCAAGTATAATGAATCTGGCGTAAAACTAGTATCACTAATGGATTGCGAACTAGACATAGTACTTGCCGATAGTCCATCACTTTTAACCTTAGCAAATTCATCAGATGCACTAGGCAGTGGAGAAAGACTAATGCTGTTGCTGTAAAATACCTTCCAATCATCAATAGTACTAACTGAGGTAATAGGTAAGAAATAGTTCAGTGTCTGGATATATTGTAGGTTATTTATACTTGGGTCCCTACTCAGCTCTTGACCATCCTCATCATAACTTATATATTTTCCAGTCTGCTCATCCTTTACAGGAACAAATTTATCAATAGTATAATTCATACTAATTTTCTCAATTTCATAGCTTGATCCAACCTTTTTATTTAAGAATAAATAACAACTGCCATCAATATCCTGAGTGTACATCAATTTCTTGTCATCGGAGGTAATACCAGTATCAATACTCGTCAAATCTGCATAGTTTGAAGTACCGTCCATTGTAAAACCAGCTGAATCATCTGTTGGCGGCGAAGCTGGTAAGTTCTCAGCTCTTTTTATACTGTTGGTTAAGCTTTGAACAGCTATTCTTAAATTTTGCTGATTATCTATTTCTGTATTTCCTGTTGTATACATTTTGTTTTCGAAAGACGATAGTTGAAAAACAGCAGTCATTACAATAGCTAACACAGCTATACATACAATAAGTTCAACTAAGGTGACACCTTTCTTTTTTCTATTCAAGCCCTAAACCTCCCCTCTAAACAGATATCATAGTAATAAACAGGCTAATAAGCCTGTTTTATTTAAATAAATCATCTTTACCAGTAGCAGTTCCATTGTCAAAATCATACTGTAAATCTTCCTTACCCAATCCGTTTTTATCATTGGATGTTTTTGAGGTATCCACATAATAGTAATTAGCTTGTAAATTACCTGTTATTACTCCCTTATCATCCTTAGTTAGGTTTACAGTTTGTACTAAAGCCATTCTTTTATCGGTTTCTAGGGCATTTATGTAATTTACAATATCAAGAAATTCTCCCTTTACAGTCATATTAACAGGTACCGACACCAATGAGTCTTTCAATACGTCCTTTGTGCTATTATTTTTCTCCTTAGCTTGAGCAGCTGAAAATTTTGCTGGAGGCCCGAAATTTAATCCCTGCAATTCAACCTTCTTACTTGAACATATTTCATTTACATTGATAGTTATCTCTGGATTTCTTTCATCACGAGGTATAATTTTTTCTGAATCACTATAATCCTTCTTTAATTTAGCAAGCTTAACTCTCTTGGATGCATTCTTCTTTTCCGTATCTTTAAACTCATCCAATTTTTGCTGCTCTTGAGAAATCTGCTCTTTATAATTATTTATATCCCTTATACTTGGAGCCACTAGAAAATATATTATAGCTCCCAAAGCGATAATAGTCAGTATGCCAATTAAGATCTTTTCACTATTTTCAAGCTCATTTACAGTTCTCATCCCCATCACCCCCTAATATGCTACATTAACTGTGAAAGTATATTTATTCTTGTCTTTATTAAAGTTGATATTTGCTATCCTGACACTCTTATATTTGTTAGAAAGTTGAAGATTAGCAGCAAGAATACCAATAGAATTATAATCTGTAGTTTCTGCAGTTAATACTATTCCGTTCTTATCGCTGTAATTTATAGAGTTTGCTACTACATCTTTGGGAAAATACTGCTTTGTTGCGTTTATTCTATCAGAAATCATAATTTTTTCACTTGTTAATTCTTTTACTTTATTATTATAAGCAGTATATATATTGATTTGGCTGTCTAAAGCGTCTGCCTCTGTATTTACCTTTTTCTTATTATTTATTTCATACTGAAGTGAAAGAACCTTATATTGGTATATAGTTGCTACAAATTTAAGTGAAATCAATCCTGCTGCTAATATAGCTATAAACGTTATGGTAACTGCAGAATATATCTTTCTCTTCCTATTAGCTTCTCTTCTTTGTTTGATCTCGTAAGGAATTAGATTTAACTCTCTCATTTTTCTTACTCCTTTCTAAGTAAAAGTCCGAAGGCATTTAC
Organism: Bacillota bacterium; assembly: GCA_030706015.1. Taxonomy (GTDB): domain Bacteria; phylum Bacillota; class Clostridia; order Clostridiales; family Clostridiaceae; genus JAUZPI01. Next base: position 36,291 of record JAUZPI010000002.1, on the reverse strand, counting down.
ATAAAACTTAAAATCACTACCATAAGGAAATTGAGAAGAAGTGTAAATATCCTCCGTAGAGTTTACAATCTGAGTATGAGTATCTAGATAATCCCTTATATAGCCCTCGATACCATATATCTCACAACCTGAACCTATTACATATATTTTATCCAAAGTCTTTTTTGCTTTACCAGAAGCATAAAAATGAACTACATTCTCAAAATTAGTCAATAACATATCAAATAGTTCCTTTACTTTCCTCTGAATATCACTTTCCAAATCAATTTGCGCCAAATTGAATTTAGTGAGAAAGTATGTATACGCAGTTTCAACATCCATATCAAATTTATTTTTTATTTCATTAATAACATTTATAATACCAAAAGGGACTTCTTTTTCCATAAATAATTTTCCTTTATCAAGTATTATAAAGGAACTGCTCTTACTCCCAATGTCTATAATTCCTATGCTCTCATTGCTATTATCATGAGAATAGACACCTTTGAATACCCTTGCAACACAATTAGATGCCACATCTATAAATTGAATTTCCATGCCCAGCTTTTGTGAGATATCAACAAATTTATTAACCTTGTCCTTTGGTGCAGCTACCACTACTACTTTGTACAATTTTGCCTTATCCTTTTTTAAATTATCAACTATTTCATAATCTACATAATGATTTTTGCCCTGCTCTGGAAGGAATTGACTTATTTCCCACATCGCTGACTTACCAACATCTTTTAATTTCATTACTGGAATATCAGTATGTCTAATTATGATATCTTGTCCATGAATTGCAAAGGCAATATTTCTAGTATATATGCCCTTATCTTTTCTAAATTGGTTTAGAGCATTATATATTGCTTCACTATCTACTATCTTATCATTTCTAATAGAATTTTCTGGTGTAGGAATACTATCGCAAATATTTATTTTTTTTTCATTACCCACTAATATATTTATACTCTTACTGCCAATATCAACCGCCATAACTTCCCCTTTGTTCATATTCAACACCTCTTTACTATACTTTTTTAATATAATGTCTAATATCTGAAACTCTTAGCATTAAGTTTATCTTCCTAAATGAACTGTAAGACTAGAGCTTGTACTATCTCTTCTTTTAGTATCCTGCATACTCAAATTCCATACCTGAACATTTAACCTGTATACTTTAAAACTTGATGAAGCAAGAAAATCATTACTATCCTTACTTATCTCAATAGCGCAGCCATAAACCTTATTGCTACTATTTTTACTTACACAATCTGATTGGCTTCCATCAAGGCTTGCACTGGAAACTACATTAGATGGAAGCGCTGCAGGGATGGATACCATTCCACTTATTGTAGTCTTAAGCTCATTTTCATCATTAAAATATAAATACATAATGGCATTGTCAGTTGATGAAATTGCATTATGCTTAAATATATGACTTCCAGAGGCATCATTATCCTCTGTGTAGATAGAATCTAATGCTGCTTCACCAGAAGATTTAAATGTTTGCAAAACATCTTGCGCGTAGTTTCTGGTTTCAATCCTACGGCTCTCATCGTTCCAAGAATGCATTGCCATGGTGAATCCATTAGTTAAAGGTATTACAAGAATAGCTAAGATACCAATACATGCTATAATTTCTATCAAGGTAAACCCTTTCTTCTTTCTCAAATTATCACCACCCTCACCTGCTAACAATAAATTAATAGAATCATAGCCGCTCTTCACCTTTTACAGTTTTGTCATAAACTACAGCATTGCTAGATACCAATTTAAAATGCCTTGTCCAAAAAAAATAGTTAATATACATCCTAATGCTATAAAAGGACCAAAGGGAATATAATCCTTCCTGCTTTTCTTTTTAGTTATTAATAAAATTATGCCAATAACGCCCCCTAGTATAAAAGAAAGCATTAACATAACACCTGTCATTTTCAAACCTAAAAATAATCCACATAACAGGCAGATTTCTGCATCTCCCTCTCCCATTCCTTTGCCACGTGTCGCTAGAATTATCAAGAAGATAAGCCCGCCTCCTAAAACGCCTCCTAAAATATAATTTACTATTGCTGCTTGAAAATTATATGTTAAGAGATAATCTATGATTATAAATATAATTGCAAAAATTATTCCTGTTTTAGTAGTGCTAGAATATACATCTGTAGTATCAAAATCAATCATTCCAATTACAATCAAAATAGAAATTAAAACTATATATTTTATAAAATTTAAGGTTAATCCATAATTTATGTAAACTGCTAAATAAAGCAAACCTGTTGTCAACTCCACTAAAGGATACCTCATAGATATCTTTTCACCACAATATCTGCATTTTCCCTTTAAAAAAATATAGCTTACTACCGGTATAAGGTCGTAAGGTTTTATTCTGTTTCCACACTTCATACAATGGGAAGGTGGATAAGAAATCGACTGTTCCTTTGGTATTCTAAAAATACATACATTTAAAAAGCTTCCAATCAAAAGTCCTAAAATAACAGTGAAAATAGGATAAATTAGCATTATTTTTCTCCTTGTATTGAATATAGGCTGTTTTACAAAATTAAAAATAACTATTAATTAATGCAGTGACAAAGACTTGTCACTGCATTATTGTTTATTAATTAATATGTTGCTGCTTCTGATGCAGTTAAAGTTGTACCTGAGCTAGCGCCTTTTCCATTTGACACATTTTCTAACTGAGCTCTAGTCAGATTTCCTAAAGCTGAGGCAACAGTTGTTTTAATATAGTCTGCTCTGTTAGATGCTGGAACACAAGTAGTACCAGCAGCAGTATTACTCCATGTATCTGCTTCAACAAAAGTTGAATCCCCATCGTGATCAGTATTATATGTTTGAATAGCATCTAATACTTGTTTTGCATTTGTTTTTGCCTTCCCAATTTTAGCCCTATCGTTATATCCCATTACATTAACGGCTACTATAGCAGACAAGATACCTAAAATTGCAATAACAGCAATAAGTTCAACTAACGTAAAACCCTTTTTCTTTTTGTTTTTAATTTTTTGATTCATTTTATCTTCCTCCTTGAATTAAATTAATATTTTTAAACAAATTCATATGTCTATGAATCTGTTTAATTACTGACCCATAGTGTTATACATCTGGAACATAGGTAGTATAATTGATAAAATTATAAAACCAACCACAGTAGCTAAAACAATAATTATTGCCGGCTCAAGCATAGTAGTTAACTGAGCTGTAGCAGCCTCAACTTCGCCATCATAAAATTCTGCCGTCTTTTTAAGTACATCCTCTAATGTACCAGACTCTTCTCCTATTCTAATCATAGAAGTTAACATAGGCGGGAATATTTTTCTCTGTTCCAAAACATACCCAAGAGTTACCCCCTTCTGTATTTCTTCTCCAGCTTCATGTAATACATTTTTAATATATACATTTCCTACTACCTCAGCACATATTTCCATACTTTGAATTAAAGGAAGTCCACTGGAAATAAGTATGCCGAAAGTTCTTGCAAATTTTGAGGTTACTATCTTCGAGTTTATTTTTCCAATTACCGGTATGATTAATTTAAACTTATCCCATGATGAACTTTTTCTTTTCATTAGAGATAATCTAGATACGATAAATATAGCTAGGACTACACCCAATATTACAAACCAATATCCTCTCATAAAATCGCTAAATGCAATAACTACCCTTGTAGGTAAAGGTAGCTCAACCTGACCCGTTGAGCCATCTTTAATCATCTGTATAAAGGTAGGCAAAACCTTTATCACAAGTACATTAACTATTAGCACAGCAAAAATACACACTATTATAGGATATGTAAGAGCTTGTTTTACTTTTTGCTGCTGCTTGTACTCCTTATCATAATACTCAGCCATTCTCAACATTATGTCATCAATATTACCGCTGGCTTCCCCCACTGCAATCATATTAATAAGCATATCAGGGAAATCCTTATGTTTTCCCATGGAAGCTGATAAGCTCTCTCCCTTTTGCACTTCATCATAAACCTGAGAAAGTATGCTTTTAAGCTTTGGTTGTTCAGTTTGTTGTGAAAGGATTCCCAAAGCTCTAAGAATAGTTATACCAGATAAAACAGTATAAGCAAATTGTCTGCAGAATATGGATATATCCCTGATACTAACTTTTTGCAGCATAGAAAAATCAACATTAGCATTTAATCCGCCTTCCTGTTTTATGGATACTGGATAAAAACTCATTTCCATAAGAGAAGCTATAACTGCATTCTTATCTGCAGCCTCAATTTTTCCTTTTTTCATATTGCCATGCTTAGTTTTAGCTTCATAGCTATATATGGGCATATTTAAAATCCCCCCTTAGATTAATGTTATTAGTTTATTCCTTTATATATACTGTTTTTATTAGTTCATCTACAGTGGTTTTTCCTTGCAAAACAAGATTTTCACAGGATACTCTTAGGGTTTTCATGCCACCCTTTATGCTTGATTCTCTTATCTCTTCTGTACCGGCATTTTTCATTATTAGATTTCTAACCTCTTGAGATATCTCCATTATTTCATAGATACCTAACCTGCCTAAGTACCCTGTATCATTGCACTGTTGACAGCCTTTCCCTCTGTGAAGCCTTAAACTCCTGCTTTCATCAATTCTTAAAATTCTTTTTTCATACTCAGATGCCTCATACTCTTCATCACAGTTTGGACAAATTCTTCTTACTAGCCTTTGTGCAATAATTCCTGCTACTGAAGTTGCTGCAAGATATGACTGTATCCCCATATCCACTAGTCTTACTATAGAGGACGGAGCATCATTGGTATGTATAGTGCTCAGTACTAAATGTCCTGTTACAGCAGCTCTTACTGCAATCTCCGCGGTTTCACTATCTCTTATCTCACCTATCATAACAATGTCAGGGTCTTGTCTAAGTATTGAGCGAAGGCCTGCTGCAAAAGTGAGACCTGCCTTTACATTAACATTTACTTGATTTATACCATCCAGCATATATTCCACCGGATCTTCTACAGTAATAATATTTTTATCTGAAGTATTAAGCTCATTAAGCAAAGTATATAATGTAGTAGACTTACCACTACCTGTAGGCCCTGTTACTAAAACGATTCCATAAGGATTTTGAATTATTGAATCAAGTCTATTCATATCTTCATCATCCATGCCTAATTTTTCTTTTCCTAAAAGATAATTATCATTTCTTAGTACTCTAAAAACTATCTTTTCTCCATAAATAGTTGGAAGAGCAGAAACTCTAAGATCGATATTTTTCCCATCTAGGAAAATCTTCATTCTTCCATCTTGAGGAATTCTCTTCTCTGCAATATTCATATTTGATAAAATTTTTATACGTGTTACCAGCGCTGCAAGTGATTCTATTGGAAGTTTCTGCTTTTCCTGCAGTTCTCCGTCTATTCTGTATCTAACCTTTATATATTTTTCAAAAGGCTCAATATGAATATCACTGCTTCTCTGTTTTATAGCATCTTTTAACATTGAATCAACTAATTTTACTATAGGAGCGTTATTTATTTCTTCAACACTCTGATTTATCTCGTTTCTGTCATCTGCTTCTTGCTTTCGTTCATTTTCCTTATTTAATTCTTCAGCTGCCTTTTCAACACTCTGCCCCGTATAGACCTTGTCAAGGGCTCTCTGAATTTCGCTGGAAGTTGCTATCAAAGTTTCAATTTCATATCCAGAGGCAATTCTAACATCATCTAAAGCAAAAATATTCATAGGATCTGACATTGCAACACTAAGCTTGTCATCTTCTAAAGCAATTGGAATAAGACCGTATTTTTTTGCAAGTCCTTCAGGTATAGTCTTTACTGCTGCCTCTTCTATAGTTATAAAATCCAGATACGCTCTTGGGATTCCCAATTGCATTTCTAATACATTTACAATATCATCTTCAGTTATAATACCTTCTTCAATTAGTAATTCACCTAATCTCTTGCCTGAAGTTTTCTGCTTTACTAATTGATCTTTAAGCTGTTCACTAGTTATCTTACCTGCTTCTACTAATAAATCTCCTAATCTTTTTTTATCAATTTGTCGCATAGTACGTGCTCCTTATAAATATAATATCTGGAAAATACCCCCACGCTAGAATGATTATAGCATATTTAATATACTACGTCAAAAAAATTTACATGTTTTACCATATATTGCGTCAATAAAACCATTAGTGATTTCGTTTATTCAAACGTTTACATACTTACATTATAATTCTATATTTTTAAAAGTCAATTATCCTTAACCACTTTTTCACTCAATTCTTAAAATACTCTATTCATTCTTATGCTCAACCTTTTCAACAATATTCCACTTAGTATAGATATAAAACAAACTTACAATATCCTGCTGATTATATAATAATATTTTTTCTTTCTTTTCCTCAGGCATTTTATTTATATATTCATTATCACGTATTATTTTAGAAAATGTCTTAGCCAAATTAGAGCCGCTGATTAATTCACCTTCTCTTTCAATATTAAAGATCTTTTCAAGCTTCTTTAAACCAATACAATTCTTTGTTTCTATTTCATACTGCTTCTGCAGGTCTATATGTTTAAACATGCTGTCAAAATCAAATTTAATAGAATATTTGTTAAACAAATATTTAATAACAGTAAAATCATTATTACCCGAAAAAGTAATAATATATCTTTTATTATACTTGAAATACATTTCCTTGAAATACTCTTCTGCCATAAATAGGACCTTTTTTACGTCATATTTATTTTCTATCATATATTGGGTTATATTTAAGCAATTTTGAATTTTATCATAATAGCAGCACCCAAACACACCTATACAAATAGGCTTTTTATAAACATAGTGCTCTAAGTCAAAAAATAGAGCCTGCTCAAAAACATCCTTGCTCCCCTCAAAATCCAATGCATACTCTTTTAAAACATTATTGGTATAGATTTTATTACTTATTTCAATCATCAAATCAACTCTTTCTATTTATGCTTCTTTGCTTAGCTTATACGTTACTCCAAGAATTATCCAAAATATTGGTGCTACAGCTGCTACACTTATGCTAAAGGCTGCTTGTACCAAATATCCTATTATACTGCATAACAAAGGTAACAGCAATGAATTATTTTTTGCTTTTTTTATAGCCTTGTATATTATTATTCCTAATATAATTATATAGCATAACAAGGCTGGCACTCCAGTGGTGGCAGCAATATTCAAATATTCATTATGTGCCTTTGTAACAACCCCTCCATAATCTAAACCATGTCCATATTTCTTTATAAAGGCTAGATTGAGTGTCTCCGGTCCGCTGCCTAACAAGGGTTTATCATGTATAATTCCTAATGTCATTTCCCATATCTTTATCCTACCTGAACCAGAATTCTGATAATCTGTACTCTTACTCACTACTGAATTAGCATCTGCAGCAATGGAAGCCATTCTTTCTGCAAATCCATCGCAAAATGAACAAAATAAAATAGTGATAATTATGAATCCTCCAAGTATAAATAAAAGTTCCTTAAATAGAGGCTTTTTGTACCTAAAGGTAACAAAAATACATGTAAAGATAGATGCTGCAAATCCAATCCATGCCCCTCTTGTAAATGTAGCTAATAAACAGTAATATAGCATACAAGATATCACTAAAAAGGTAAGTTTAGCTACTTTCTTCGAAGAAAATAAAAATGCAAATATAAATATTGGAAGTATAAGAACTAGATAACTACCAAAAGAATTTCTATTTCCTATAGTGCCATAAACGTCAATTAGGGCATCTGCCGGTCTTTTATAGATTAAATCAATGCCGTTGTTTTGTATAATTCCCACAAGAGATATAATTAAAGCCGACAAACTTAGAATATATATATGTATCTTTGAAAAAACATAATATCTTGACGCTAATAGGAAGAGTATTATATAGCAACATAGAGTGCCAAACCCCTCATACCAATACATAGCCCCTGCTATTGATTGCTTTAAATATATAGAATTTATAGTTGCAATAAATATTAAAACCACATATATAAAAGCAATATAGTCCTTTTTATCCAAGTTTTCTTCACTTATCAACTCATCCTTCTTTAATTTTCTAAATAAAAAGGCCATACACATCGCAATGCATATAAAATAAAAATAATTTGTTCTAGGATATGATACTATATCGAATAAATCATGAAGTATTAGCATTGGAATCACTGCAGCTATTAGAACAAATATAAAATTCATCATGTTAACAAACTTATTTTCTTTAATAGCGCAGAATGTAAGCAAAATATAACATAGCAAAAAAACAACATTCAGATTATATATGTTAAAGCTATATCTACTTCCTATTATGGGGAAAGGAGCAATACACGCCCCTAAAATTATAAGGATATTTAGCATATTTTTTCTCAGATTCAACAGCATAGTCTATCCCCCTTCATGTTTCACAAGTATTACTGCCATATATATTTAAATACTCAGCCTTAAGAGAATAAATCACGTCTTTTCTTTCAACTATTATCTTTATCTTTTCTTTGAGTTTCTCATTTTGAAGAACATTACTTAGCAATTCTTTAGTAGGATTTATGCAAATAGGATTTCCTACGGATTCAAACATTGATAAATCTCCTGCAGTATCACCATAAGCGTAGCTTCTGCTTAAATCAATATTATATTTTAGTTCAAATTCTGTTATGGCATCCTTCTTACTCTTCCTGTCCCACATTGGTATCACTTCTCCGGTGTAGATTTGATCACTGTCCAAAAGATATTCTGCACCCTTATAGTCGTCAAACCCATGCTTAACCGACATTTCCTTTACTAATTCCAAAGGACTTCCTGAAATCGTTATAAGCTTATGCCCCTTTTCTTTATGCCACTTTATTCTATCCCTAGAATAGGTATATACCCTACTACCCTTTTTACTAACTACCTGTTTTGCAATAAACTCAACCTGAGATTTGTGTAACCCCTTTATTGCATCAATATAAATGTATACCATTTTTAAAAGATAGTCATCATAATTTCCTTCTCTGAAGTCCCATTTGTCAAATTCAGGTTTCACCTCATTATACCATTTTTCAGGTTCTATTATTTCATATCTTATTAATTTTTTAAATACTTCTGTTATAAGTCCTTCTCTATATAAGGTTCCATCAATATCAAAAAATGCTGCTATATTTTTCATCGTTCAATATTCACCGCCCTAAACCCATAGCTTTTTATCTATTATATACCATTTTTTTTGAGTAAGCTACACATAAAAATTTACAAATTATTACCATAACTTCAAATACTACAATTCCAGATTTTATTATGGAAAAATCCCCATGAAATAAATCATGGGGATTTAAATTATAATTTAGAATGCAGGTATAATACTTCCTTTATATTTATCTTCTATGAATTTTTTAATTTCAGGTGAATTTAATGCTTCACTTAAAGCCTTTATATATGGCTTATCCTTGTTTTCTTTCTTAACAGCAAGCACGTTAGCATATGGTGAATCTTTTGCTTCTAAAGCTATAGCATCCTTTAATGGATTTAGGTTTCCTTGAAGAGCATAGTTTGTATTAATTACTGCAGCATCTACATCTCCTAAAACCTTTGGTAACTGAGCCGCATCAAGTTCTGTTATCTTTATATTCTTTTTGTTTTCTGTAATATCAAGTTTTGTTACTAAATCTGCTGCTTTTAATTTTATTACTCCGTTCTTTTCAAGTAATTTTAACGCCCTTGAACCGTTAGTTGGATCGTTTGGTATTGCTATTGTATCGCCATCTTTTATATCTTTTAAATTCTTAATCTTTTGTGAGTAAACACCCATTGGTTCTATATGAACTTTTACTGTATAATCTAAGTCAGTTTTCTTTTCTTGGTTGAATTTAGTTAAATATGGTATGTGTTGAAAGAAGTTTGCATCCAATTCTCCATCTTGTACAGCTGTATTTGGTGCAACATAATCTGTAAACACTTTAATCTCTAAAGTATAACCTTTCTTAGCTAGAATAGGTTTAACTTGTTCTAATATTTCTGCATGAGGCACTGCTGTAGCACCTACTACTATAGTCTTTTTGTCATTGTCAGCTCCAGTAGTATCTTGTTTTGCTCCGCAGCCGCCTGCAGCAAAAATCAATAATCCTGACAGTACAACAGATAATAATTTCTTCATGTAAAACTCCTCCTTTTTATTTGGTTAATTTTTTATATAGCAAATTGCCTAATGATTGAAGCAATTGAACTAGCACTATAAGTACTATTACTGTATATATCATTATGTCGGTTCTAAACATGTAGTATCCATATTTTACGGCTACATCACCTAGACCGCCGCCGCCTATAGCTCCTGCCATAGCTGAATACCCTATAATAGTAATAATGGTTAAAGTAATACCTAAAATTATGGAAGGTAAAGCCTCAATTATCATAACTCTGAAAACTATCTGCCAGGTGCCTGCACCAAAGGCCTTTGCAGCCTCGATTATTCCTGAATCAACCTCTTTTAAAGAAGATTCAATAACTCTTGCTGCGAAAGGAAAGGCTCCTACAGTTAAAGGCACAATAGCTGCAGTAGTTCCTATAGATTTCCCTGTTAAAATCTTTGTTAAAGGAAATATTGCTATCATTAATATTAAGAATGGGAATGATCTTAACATATTTATAACAAGATCTAACACTCTATTAACGATTTTATTTGGTTTTAGTCCTTTATCGTCGGTTATTACCAATATAATTGCTGGAACAAATCCTATAATTACTGAAAAAAGTGTTGAAACTAATACCATATGTAATGTATCAATTAAAGCAGGAAATAAAACTTCTGTGAACAAGGACATTTAAAGCACCTCCCAGCAAACTGATTTTTCTTGTAAATACTGAACAACCTTATCTTTTTGTTCTTCATTTATATTGATAACTAAGCTTCCTAGTACATCATCTCTAAATTTTTCAAGCTTTCCCCAAACTATAGAAAAATCAATATCTAAGGTTCTAGCCATGGAAGTAATTATGCTTTGTTCACTAACACCATTAGGAAATACTATTTTAATATTAATTCCTTGAGTAGGAAGAACCTCTTCTTCCTCTCCTATTAGCTTTTTCAATTCCGCAGTAGGAGTTAAGAATAAATCTTCAACATTTCCAACTTCTTTTACCACACCGCCGTCCAGTAGAGCTACTCTGTTACAAATTTGCTTTACTACTTCCATTTGGTGGGTTACAACTACAATTGTAATGCCTAATCTTTCATTAATTTCTTTAAGTAATTCCAGTATAGATTTTGTGGTCTTAGGATCTAGTGCCGATGTGGCTTCATCACATAGTAAAACCTTTGGATTTAATGCTAGTGCTCTGGCAATAGCAACCCTTTGTTTTTGACCGCCACTTAGGTTTTTAGGTTTGCTTTTTACTTTGTCCTCTAAACCTACAAGCCTTAAGAGCTCATTGACTCTTGACTTTATTTCATCTTTACTTGCGCCCCATACCTGCATTGGAAGAGCTATATTATCATAAACATTTTTTCTGTTTAATAAGTTAAAGTTCTGAAATATCATCCCAAGTTCTTTTCTAAACTCTCTAAGATTCTTACTATTAAGAGTTTTTACTTCTTTATTCATTACCTTAACATTTCCTTCATCATAAGCTTCCAGTCCATTGATACATCTTAGCAGTGTTGACTTACCTGCTCCACTATGGCCTACAATGCCGAATATCTCACCTTTATTTATGGTCAAATTAATGTTATCTAGCACTTTGTTTTTGGAAAAGTATTTTGATACATTGTTAATTTCAATCATTTTCTATCATCCCATCCACCTTATAAAATATATGTACTAATTAAAAAAGACTGTTTCCTATAGAAAAACAGTCTTGGACTCGCCACAAAATCACGACCATCTTCCTTATCTATCAGGATAATTTATCCTGCTGGAATTGACACCGTTTCATTCACTAGGAATGTTGGTTGTCGGGCTTCATAGGGCCAGTCCCTCCACCTCTCTTGATAAGTTCAACTTACCTTTATTAAGTTAATTCCATTATAAACCCATGTTTCCTATCTGTCAACAAGGGCTTATTTTACCATTTCTGAATTCCATTTACATAATCATATTTTATTATTGACAACCTTGTTAATTGATGTTAATATACAGTTGAGAATGATTTTCAGTGTTAAGAGGTGATATTAATGTGCTTATTTGATTTAAGACCTGGTCAAAGAGGATTAGTTAAAAATATTATTGGTGATGAGAAATTAGCTAAAAGGCTTTCTGCACTTGGATGCATTGAAGGAACAGAAATTTTAGTTAAGAATACTGCTCCACTTGGAGATCCTATAATAATAAAATTGAGAGGGTTTGACCTAGCAATTAGAAAGAAAGATGCAAAAAACATATACTTAAAGGAGGCGTAATATGATTACTGCAGCATTACTGGGAAATCCTAATGTAGGAAAAACAACTTTATTCAATCTTTTAACTGGCTCAAATCAATATGTTGGTAACTGGGCTGGTGTTACCATCGAAAAAAAAGAAGGCATACTTAATAATTCAGTTAGAATAGTAGATTTGCCTGGAATTTATGCCATGGACACTTATTCTAATGAAGAAAAGGTAGCCAAGGATTTCTTAAAAAATGGTGATGTGGATGTTATCATAAATATTGTAGATGCCTCCAACTTAGATAGAAACCTTTATCTTACTACAGAACTTAGTCAATTTAATAAGCCCATTATATTAGTGCTTAATATGATAGATGTTGCTAAAGACAAAGGCATGGATATAAATTTTGATAAATTATCAGAAAAACTTAATGCTACAATTATTCCTATAGTAGCTGCAAAAGGTAAAGGAATTGATAAAGTTATTGATGTCCTCACCAGCGGCAATTTTTTAAGCCATAGTATTGATAATGATTATCAGTTTCATACCGAAAAAGAAGCATACTCCTATATTGAAAAAGTACTTAGTGAATGTGTAACTTATTCTGATAAACATATAATCACTAATTCAGAAAAGATTGATAATTTTACTTTAAATAAATATTTAGCTTATCCTATTTTTCTTGGAATTTTATATTTAATTTTTAAACTTACTTTTAGTTGGGTCGGACAACCACTTGCTGATTTATTAGATTCTTTAGTTAATGATGTTATAATAGCAAAGCTTGATATACTTATGAGTTCATCAAGCCCTTGGTTCAAGTCATTATTACTAAATGGTGTTATTGGAGGCGTTGGTTCAGTAATTGTGTTCCTACCAATAATTTTAACCTTGTTCCTTGGAATTTCCGTTCTAGAAGACAGTGGTTACATGGCAAGAGCCGCCTTCATTATGGATAAATTTATGAGAAAATTAGGACTATCTGGTAAAGCATTTATCCCAATGATAGTTGGCTTCGGATGTTCAGTGCCTGCAGTAATGTCAGCAAGAACTCTTGAAAGTGAAAAAGATAGAAAGCTTACAGCATTACTTGTACCATTGATGTCCTGCAATGCAAGATTACCTGTATACGGATTATTTGCAGCAGCTTTCTTTCCTGGACGTGAAGCCTTAGTAGTAATTTCCCTATATGCTATAGGAGTGCTAATGGCTTTTATAATAGGAATCTTATTTAAAAACACTATTTTTAAGAAAGATGAAGAACCATTTATTATAGAATTACCTGCTTACAAAATGCCAGAAATAAAAAGTTTATTAATCCACACATTTGAAAAAGGAAAAGGATTTTTAAAGAAAGCCGGAACAATTATATTTTCTGTTTCCGTTATCATATGGTTTTTATCAAACTTTAATTTTACTGGAATGACTGATATAAATAATAGTCTACTTTCTTATATAGGTAAAATAGTCAGTCCTATATTCGCACCTCTTGGTTTTGGTACTTGGCAAAATTCAGTTTCACTTTTAACTGGAATTATGGCAAAAGAAGTAGTAGTTGCAACCATGGGAGTAATATATGGAGCAAACTTACAAAGCATATTACCAACAGCTTTTACCCCACTTTCAGCATATGCATTCTTAGTTTTTGTTCTTCTTTATACGCCTTGTATTTCATTGGTGGCTACTATGAAAAAAGAATATGGCGGTAAAATGGCAGCATTTTCAGCAGCTTATCAGTTTATACTGGCTTGGGTAGTTTCCTTCTTGGTTTACAATATCGGTAAATTTATAATTTAAGGAGTGGTTAATTATGGTAGAGATTATAGTAACCCTATTAATAGCTATATCAGCAGCATATTTTTTATATAAAAATATTAAGAAAAAAGCTTCAGGCAGCTGCGACTGCGGACACTGCTCTAAGAGCTGTTCAGTGAGAAAAACAAAATAAAAAGTAAAAGAGCCTAGACACTGGTCTAAGCTCTTTTACTTTTTGCTATATAGTCTAATTGTGTTATTCTATTATACACACTACTTAACATTCAAAAAATAATCCACTATATCCTCAAGCGATATTACTCCTACAACCTTTCTATTTTGAACAACAGGAGCAGCCATAATATCATTTTGTCTAAGTTTTTCAGTTACTTCCAAGAGATCCTCATCAGGTCTTGCAGTGATAACTCTTTTTGCCATTACAGCATTAACAGGATAAGTATCATAGTGGCCTTCCTCTACTAAAAATCTGTATAAATCTGCTTTCACTATCATTCCCATCAAATCGTTTTCACTATTTACAACCGGAGCACCATTAACTCTTTCTCTTGTTATAATTCTAAGAGCCTTTGCAATGGTGTCATCTTCATTAACAGTAACAAAACTATGTTTCATAATATTGCTTATTTCCATAATAACCCCTCCTCTCTTTAATTATATCACTAATTCTTCAAAAAATACACATTTTGTCTTCATTATAGGTGTTTTTTAATGGTCAATTTAATATAATTTAAGCGATGATCCTATATGTTTATGAAAGTCATTATAGGAACATCGCTATTTATGAATATTCTATACATAAAATTTTTGAATTTAATAACTGTTTTTTATTATTTGTGATAATTCATCTGCAGTGGCATTCCCCTTAAGTATTCTATCTATTGTTCTTGCTGCTGATTTCTTTGAAATTTTTTTCAGCTCTAAATCTAGTGTAATTTTATTTTTACTTAATAGCGCTTGAAGATACTTCAATTGTTTATCTGTAATGTGATCCTCTCTTACAATGTTGCAATTATTATCTATTTCGTAAATCATCTTAAATATTAATGGAAGGTTCAATACATCTTCATAGTTGTGAAGCATTATAACTCTTCTAAGTTCTTCTTGTCCAGTTATTAGATATTCACTATATAATTGAACACTTATCCCTCCATCAATTTGATCCTGGCGATGAATACCTAAATGTTTCTCAACGGTTTTTAAATTACACCTTGGTAAACCCAGCTGTTTATAGTATGGTCTTATCTTTCTATATAAATCTATATGCTTGCTTGGTGCTGTAAATGCTATGTTATTCTTATCCATTCTAATTTTAATAAAAGGTTCATCAAATGCAATTCCATTATATGAGCACCAGCTTGTAAAATGTATTATGTCCTTTTTAAATTCCTCAAGTATTGCTTTTTCATCCGAAATATTCTCAGCATAATATTGCTTTACGTGAAATGAATTATTTTCATCATACCAACCAAGTGAAATTAGAATGATTGTATCATTATCTTTATCAAAACCAGTAGTTTCAATATCAAAATAAGCAATAGCATTCATATTGTATCTATCAAATATCTCAGAAGGTATATTAAATACCTCTTCATATTCCTTTATATACATTAACTAGTGACCTCCACATCCACAAAATTCACTGTATTGTATCCTACTTAAGGAGCAATACTAAAACAACACTACTACTGTAGCATGTATTTCTATTATACATCATCAATCTTTTAATTTGCAAAATAATTAAACAACAGAATGCTACTTATAGAAAAAGAAAAGACCTGCAATTCCATGAAGTACTGCAAGTCTTTACATCAGAAACAAAGATTTCTTTCAGCTAATTATATCTTATTTAATCTTTACATTCTTTCTACGGCTTCCAATCCTATTAGCGTTAATCCATTTTTGATTACTTGTGCTGTAGCTTCAACTAATTTTAATCTTGCATTCTTTAATTCTTCATCTCCTGCATTGATAATGCTGTGAAGATTATAGAATTTATTGAAGGCCTTAGCTACATCAATAACATATCTTGTTAATATTGAAGGTTCTAATTTATCAAGAGCGTTTAATATAGCTGCTTGAAGTCCTTCCAGCAATTTAATTAATTCAAATTCTTCTTTAGAGTTTATAGTGCTGTAATCTACATTCTGTGTAACTGTTCCAAGCTTTCTCAAAATACTTTTTGCTCTAGCATAGGTATATTGAACATAAGGTCCTGTTTCTCCGTCAAAGCTAAGCATTTCATCCCAATCGAAAACAATATCCTTTTCTCTGTTATTTTTAAGGTAGGTAAATACCATAGCTCCAACTCCAACCTTTTGAGCCACTTCTTCTTTATTTTCTAATTCATTATTTTTCTCATTTATTATATCCAGAGTTTTAGTAATGGACTGATTTAGTAAATCTTCAAGGAATATTACTTCTCCCTTTCTTGTAGAAAGCTTTCTGTCAGCAAATTTAACTAAACCAAAACCAACATGAGTACAATCCTTTGCCCATTCGTGTCCCATAAGCTCTAAAGTTTTAAACACTTGTTTAAAATGAAGAGCTTGAGGCGTTCCAACTACATATATGCTCTTATGAAAATTATAATTTTTCTTTCTGTATTCAGCAGCTGCCAGGTCTCTAGTTGCATAGATTGTAGCTCCATCTGCCTTCTTTATTATACATGGAGGCATATTGTATTCATCAAGCATTACTACTTTAGCCCCATTGCTATCAACTAAAAGTCCCTTGTTATTTATTTCAGCAATTATATCATCCATCTTATCGTTATAGAAACTTTCTCCAGCATAGGAATCAAATTTTACTCCAAGCATGTTATAAACATTTTCAAATTCCTTTAAGCTTAAGTCTCTAAATCTCTGCCAAAGCTCAACCTCTTCTTTTTCCCCATCTTCTAATCTTTTAAAATACATTCTTCCTTCATCTTCAAGTGCAGGATCTTTTTCAGCTTCATCATGAAATTTAACATATATTCTTAACAACTCTTTTATAGGTTCTTTTTCTAATGCTTCAGCATCTGACCACCTTTTATATGCAGATATTAATTTTCCAAACTGAGTTCCCCAGTCCCCTAAATGATTTATTCCGATTGGTGTATAGCCTTCAAAAGCATACATCTTATATAAGGAATTTCCTATAGCAGTGCTAAATAAATGTCCTACATGGAATGGTTTTGCTATATTAGGTGAAGAGTAATCTATTGTTATATTTTTATCTTCTCCTATTTTAGAGGAACCATATTTGTCTCCTTCATTTAATATTTTTTCTATTGTATTTTTATTAAAATTAGCCTTATCTACAAAGAAGTTTAAATAAGGTCCAAGATTCTCAATTCTCTCAAAGCCCTCTTTATTGATTTTCTCAGCGATTTCGGCAGCAATGATATTTGGAGCTTTCTTCAGCTCTTTTGCAAGTTGAAAGCATGGAAATGCAAAATCCCCCATCTCTGACTTAGGTGGTATTTCTATCAGATTAGTTATCCTTTCGATACTAATATCAACATGTTCCTTTATTCTTTCTGCAACCAAAACTTTATAATCCATATAAAAACCTCCATTTTATTTTATACATGAATACTGATGTAATTCTATGTAATCAAAACTCTAGACAAAAAACAAAAAACCGTCTCTTACAATATAAGAGACGGATTATTCCGCGGTACCACTCTAATTGACATAAAGTCCACTCAATGCTTTAACGCAGCTAACGACAAACATCAGGTTAAAAACCCTATGCTGTTTCTCCAAGACTCTCTTCACATTTAGAATTTTACCGAACTTCCACCAACTTCGGCTCGCTTTAAATTATTTAAATGCTACTATCTTTTCAATGAATATACTTTATTATAATTTACACTTGATTATAATATTATGATGTAAACTTTGTCAATAGTTATTCCGTTTTTTTTAATCTATGGTGAATTTTTTTACGTTATCATTCAATTCCTCTGAAAATACGGCCAACTCACAGGATAACTTCTTCAAAATTTCCATACTACCATTTACATCATTCACCGTGGCAACTACCTCTTCGGTACCTGTAGAAATAGCACCTGAAACTGAAGCCACTGATGTTATGGATGATATTACCTCATCTTTTTTAATATACACCTTGTCTATATCCTCAATAGAGCATTTTACTTTGTTAGACATATCATCAATAAAATCAGCCACATAATCCAATGTTGCCTTAGTCTCACTAATAGATTTACTCTGTCTGCTTGCAGAATCACTAGAACTTTCAACACAAGAACAGGTCGTATCAATTAATGTGCTAAGATCATTTATTAGGTTACTTACCTCGCCTGTGGATTTAGATGTTTCCTCTGATAGTTTTCTGACCTCATCTGCAACCACAGAAAACCCTCTTCCCAGTTCTCCAGCTCTTGCCGCTTCTATTGCGGCATTTAATGCTAGTAAATTGGTTTGCTCGGCAATAGCTTCTATTGTACTTACAATATTTTGTATTTCCTTGGATTTCAATAATAGCTTATTCATGCTTTCCCTTGCTTGTTGAGAACTGTCAACATTTTGCTTGTTTTGATATTCCAAATCATTTAATGTGCTTGAAATTTGTGTATTTACAAGCTTAGATTTTTCCAACCCTTCTATAATCTCAAAGCTTTCTTTTTTAATTTTTGTTATATCTTCAGATAGTTCCTCTACACTATTTTTACTTGTATCAGTCTGCATAGCAGTATCAACAATACTTACAGAAATCTCTTCCATGGTTTTATTTATATTATTAAAATTTTCAAGAACATCACCTGTAGAACAATCCAGTATTGCTGCTTTATTACTCACTTTAGCAGCAAAGCTTATTATATCACTTACCATAGTCTGAATCTCATCTACCATTTTATTAACCTTTATTCCCATAATCCCTATTTCATCTTCACTTTTAATATTGGCTCTGCTAGTCAAATCACCTACTGCTACATCTGACACGCATTTTTCGATTTCACTTAGGGGTTTTAATTTTTTCTTAAGAAACATCATTAATATTATTCCACCTAAAAAAATGTTTACAGCAGTGACAATAATAATACAAATTAAAAGCTTATTTGCAGGTTTATAAAAGTCTTCTTCATAACACCCAGCATTTAGATACCAATCCCATGGTTTAAAATATCCTACTGCATTTACCTTTGACCTTTCACTGGTATCCCCTGGATTCTTCCACCAAAAGTGAATTATTCCTCCGTTTGCAGGATTATTACCTTCATTAATTATTAGTTGTGAAACATTTTTCCCGCGAGTATCAATAGTATCTTTTATACTTTGTCCTTCTTTCAAAGGATGCATAACTTCTAGCCCATTGCTATTTATAGCATAAGAATATGCTTTTACATCTAAATCTATTTTATCATTCATTTTTCTGGTCTTGCCATCTGAATTTTTTGCGCTTAACATATGCTGCCTAAAAATCTCTTGCGCTTCATCTCTTGATAATTTCCCCTGTTTTACTTGAAGTTCTAGAGTATCCATCATGGCAAGTCCCATATTCACTTTATTCTTTAGTGCTTTTTCCCCTAATTCCGTTAAATTATCTTTTGCAATGAAATAGGATATGGCTCCCAATATAGACATACTTATAAATATTATCAATGCAAAAGATAGAAATAAGGTATTTTTTAAACTATTCTTCTCAATGTTGTTTGTGTTTTTCATGCTTTTTCTCCCTTTTCTATTTAGAGTGTATCAAATATAAGTATATTATACCATATAATTACATAAAATCCATTTCATTTTTACTGTTTACTACCTAAAAAACATTTGCCATTGATAAACTAAAGTTCACCAATGGCAAATGTTTTAAAATCATATTAGTGTCTTATGGGGGTAAACACCGCTTCATTCTTCTGCTCTTTTTTCATTTTTTTAATCCTTTTTTCAGCCTTACGTTCAAAATATTTCTGGCTGTTTAAGGCCTCTTCGTTGTCCTTTTTTTCAACCTTTTCATAGGTTCCATCGTTCTTAAGAACTCTAGCCTTAACATTATCCTTAAGATGTGCATCAAGTATATGTTTAACAGTCTTTCTGTTATTTTCATCTTCGATAGGGAATAATATCTCAACTCTCTTATCTAAATTTCTGCTCATCCAGTCCGCAGATGAAAGATAAATATTTTCCTCACCATCATTATAGAAATAATATATTCTACTATGTTCCAAGAATCTTCCTACTATACTTTTTACACTTATGTTTTCACTAACTCCCTTAATACCAGGTCTCAAACAGCATATTCCTCTTACAATAAGCTCAATTTTTACCCCCGCTGCTGAGGCATCATAAAGGGCTTTTATTATTTCACCATCTACTAAGGAATTGACCTTTGCTATTATTAAAGCCTTCCTCCCCTTTTTAGCATTTTCTTCTTCATTCTTAATCAAGGATAGGAATTTCTTTCTCAAAAATATTGGTGCAATATATAGCTTATGCATTTTATGTATTTGTGAATATCCTGAAAGCATATTAAATAATGCTGAAGCATCTGCTCCTATTTGGCTATTTGATGTAAATAAACCTAAATCTGTATATATATTAGCAGTTACATCATTATAATTACCTGTTCCTAAATGAACATATCGCTTTATTCCGTCCTCTTCTTTTCTAACTACCAGCAATATCTTTCCATGAGTTTTAAGTCCTACTAAACCATATATTACATGACAACCAGCCTGTTCTAGCTTTTTCGCCCATATAATATTGTTTTCCTCATCAAATCTAGCCTTTAGTTCTACTAACACCGTAACTTGTTTTCCATTTTCAGCTGCCTCCATTAGTGCTCTTACTATTGGAGAATTTCCACTTACTCTATATAAGGTTTGTTTTATTGCTAATACCTGAGGGTCCTTTGCTGCTTTTTTTACCATATCTACAACATAACCAAAGGATTCATATGGATGATGAACAAGCACATCCTTTTCAGATATAATATCAAACATATTTTCTCCGCTTTCAAACTCAGGAACAGGGCATGGATTAAATTGAGAATATCTTAGTTTATCGTATCCTTTAATACCGCCTAATTTCATTAAGAAGGTAAGATCTAACGGACCATTAATTTCATATATGGCATCATCGTTTAATTCTAATTCCTCTTTTAATATAGATAAAAGTGCTTTATCCATATTATTTTCTATCTCAATTCTAATAGCAGCTCCCCATTTTCTTCTCTTTACTGACTGTTCGATAGCTTCAAGTAAGTCTTCTGCCCCTTCTTCATCAATGCTTAAATCGGCATTTCTAGTTATTCTATAGCAGCTCATACTTAAAATCTTATGACCAGTAAATATATCTTGTAAGTGCATTTTTATAATATCTTCTAGTAGAATAAAATATTTATCATTACTATCTGTTGGAAGTTCCATAATTCTTCCTAATACAGATGGAACTTGTATAGTACCGAAGATGGCTTCTCCATCGTTGTCTTCCAAAAACAATGCAATATTTAAGCTCTTATTAAGTATTAGAGGAAAAGGTCTGCTGCTATCAACTACCATTGGTGTTAATACAGGATAAATTGTTGTATAAAAATATGTTTTTAAATATTCTTTTTGACTTGCACTTAGACTTTTTTCATCAAGAATGTTTATGTTTTCCTCAGTTAAGAGCTTCTTAAGTTCTTTAAGAGCTATATATTGATCATCAACCATTTCATGTGTTCTAATAAGTATCTTTTCAATTTGCTCTTCAGGTGTTAGACCTGAGAAATCCGGTTTTTGAAAACCTGCTTCCACCTGTTCTAAAAGAGAAGCTACTCTAACCATAAAAAACTCATCTAAATTAGAACTTGCTATAGATGTAAATTTTACTCTTTCCAGTAGAGGATTATTTTCATCCTCTGCCTCCTCTAATACCCTTTGATTAAACTCAAGCCAGCCTAATTCCCTATTTATAAACTTCTCATGATCTTTTTTTTCCATAATTCTACCCCTTTGCACTACCATTTATTATGACAGGTTTAACCCCCATAACTTCCTCAAAAAACTTAGTATAATTATTAAAATTCCATTCTTCCAACAAGGTATCCTGATTCTTATTGATTTTGAAATATATCTTTTTATCTTCAACCTCTACCTGAAGCTTATTAATTCTTTGTTTATGAGATATATCCAAGGATTCCGCCAGCTTTAATATAGCTGCAAGCTTAGATACAATTATTTTATCCTTATAGTTTAATTCTCTATAGTTTTCATCCAAGAAAGATGGAATCTGCTCTCCGTGGTATTTGGCTACATTAGCAGTAATATTCGTATCTCTATCAGAAAAACCAATAATATGTTCATTATGTATAATGTTATAACACTGCTCATCATGTCTGTTTAAATCTATATATTTACCCACATCATGGAGAATTGCTGCAACCCTGAGATAGGTTCTCTCCTTTTCTCCAAGTCTATGAACTTTTCCAATATGATCAAATATGAAAATTGCCAGCTTCTCAACATGTTTGCAGTGATACTTATCTATACCATACTTTTCTCCAATATACCAAACAGAACTTAATATATCTTTCTTAAAAATCTTCTTTCTTTCTGTATTAAATTTTTCATCCGCCATGTCAGCTATTAAACCATTTCTTAAAGAGGCCTTTGGCGCATATATTCCTTTTGCCTCACTCATATTTAAAAATCTTGCGAAAATTATTACTGAACAGAGTAATAACTCAGCTTCCGCTTGTGACAAATCAAATTCTTCTGAAATGTTTTGTATTGACATACTGCTTATTCTATTAGTAAGTTTAAAAAACCACTCTCTGTCAATGAATCCACTGTCTTCACCCTGTATTCCCAATTTCTCAATTATTCTGATATTGCCCCCAAGCCCAATAAAGTTTTTAATTTTCATCTGCTTAATATAAGACTTTAGTATATAAATCTTACTATCTATAAATTCACCTATAAGCGCTGGAAAGTCTAACACTTCACCTTTAATATCTGATAATATTTCCATTAATCTTAGCGGTCCTAACTTTAGATACTCTGTAAACTTTAGGTTACCGCCTTCATATACTGATACTTCTACTCCACCAGAGCCTACGTTCAATATTAAAGCTCCATCATTAAATATTTCTTTAGCATTTGGAAGTCTATCATGAAGTGCTTTATAAATATAGAATCTCTCCTGAGAATTATTTATCACTTCTACCAATATCCCTGTATTGATTCTTATTTGCTCTAAAACATATTCTCTATTTTCTGCTTCTCTTATGCCGCTGGTTGAAACCGCCCAATAACATTTCACACCATATTCCTTCATAACCTGGCTGAAACCACTTAAAATATCGCATATCTTGTGGATTGTTTCCGGATTAATTCTTCCAAAAGAGAAAGTATCTCTCCCCATATAGGCAGTCTTATTTAAATCCTCTAAAATGTTAATTTTTGTTTTAGTGATTTCTGCAATTATCATTCTAAGGGAATTTGACCCTATATCTATTGCTGCAACAACTTCCATTTCCCGTTTTCTCATCATGAAATCTACCACCTTCGTTAGCTCATGCTCTTTTTTACCCTATTATAAAATTAATGTCATTTTTAATGAAATTATAACATATTTTTTAGATTTTTTGCCAATTATGATGATAACTAAACTCATAATTAACTTAGATTTTACATAGGCTTAATTATAATGTAGAAAATAATAATATTTTATTATTGAACATTTAGGTTATTTTTAATAATATTATGATATATAAAATTTACAAATATTATTTTATATGTTATCTTTTATTCAACGATTAAGGTTATCAGCTTTAATTTAGTTTACTTTTAAAAGGAGTAATAGGTTATGAAAACTATAGGAATTATTGATATAGGTTCAAATTCAGTAAGATTAATTCTTGTTAACATAGGAGAGAGTAATTCAGTTCAAGTTATAGATGAATTAAAAGAGTCAATACGTCTTGGCGAAGGAATGGAAAAGGACTTATGCATTCCTGAAGAAAAGATAAATTCAACCATTAAAACATTAGAATCCTTTAAGAATTTATGTGATAGCTTCAATACCTCTGATATAATAGCTGTAGCTACAGAGGCAGTTAGAAAAGCGAAAAATCAAAAATACTTTTTAGACAGAGTTGAGAAAGAGGTCAATTTAAAAATTAGAGTTTTAACCGGTGAGGAAGAAGGTTACTATGATTATTTTGGTGTTATAAATAGTATTTCGATAAAAAACGCTTTAATTATGGATATTGGCGGTGCCTCTACAGAATTAGCCTTAGTTAAAAATAGAAAATTAGTTAAATGTATAAGTCTTCCCTTTGGCTCAATTACATTAACAAATAAGTTTAAAATAAAAGACGAACTTACTTCTGAACAAGAACAAGAACTGAAGGAGTTTTTAACTAGCAGCTTTGAAAAAATATCCTGGCTAAATGAAATTAATACTTCTACTCTTATCGGCATAGGCGGGAGTATCAGGAATCTTAGCAAAGTTGACAGAAAGTATAAAAATTATCCCATAAATACAATACATAATTATTCAGTTGATAGTGCTGCTTTTAAAAATATTTATAGTTTGTTGAAAACTAAAACACTAGAACAAAGATCTAAAGTAAAAGGACTCTCAGCGGAAAGAGCTGATATAATAGTTGGTGCTTCCTGCGCAGTATCAACTATAATAGATATGTGCAATATCAAGAAGATAGTAATTAGCGGCAGAGGGTTAAGAGAAGGTTTATTGTATGACTACATTTGCGATAATGGTAAGCCTTTTAATGATATACTTGATGTTTCAATAAAAAATATGCTGTTAACTCATAACAGCAGCTATAAGCATGCCATGCATGTTTATAACCTTACCAAGACTTTATTTGACGATTTAAAAGAGCTTCATGGTTTATCTAACGATGTTGAAAATGTGTTAAAAACTGCTGCTATGCTTCATGACATAGGTATTAGCATAACTTATTATGATCATCATAAGCATTCTTTTTATATGATACTTAATGGCCAATTGGATGGTTTGACTCATAAAGAAATAATAATGAGTGCATACACTGCCGCCTTTCATCGAAAAGAAGCTTTTAAGTCCCACATTATTCAATATAAATCCATTATCAACAAGGATGATATGGACACAATCGAGAAATTAGGCATATTTGTTAGAATTGCCGAGAGTTTAGATAGAAGTATGACTGGAGTAATCGAAAAAATTAAATGCCAAATTACAGATGATGCTGTTATAATAAAAACCATTTCTAACTCCAATACGAATCTTGAGATAAGCGATGCATTGAAAGCAGCCTCTACCTTTAAAAACATCTATGGTAAAAAATTATATATAGTATAGAAAAAAGCTATCCCTTATAAATTTGTTTATTATGGGATAGCTTTTATTTTTATTAATTCCTTCTGTATCTAATTTCTCCATCAATTATTGTATAAAGGGTTTCTGATGCTAACTCCATAGGATTTCCACTAAAGATAGCTATGTCTGCATCTTTTCCCACTTCTATGCTGCCAATTCTATCATCAACACCACAAATTTCCGCTGCATTTATGGTTATAGTCTTTAATGCCTCCTCTACATCTAAAACATACTTAGAGGCTAATCCTGCACAAATGGGTAAATATTGTATAGGCATTACTGGGTGATCTGTCATAATAGCAAATTTCACTCCAAACTTATGCAATTGTTCATAGGTTTCAAAGCTTTTATTTTTTAATTCAACCTTTGATCTTGCCGTCATGGTTGGTCCAATTATAACAGGATACCCAGCTTCTTTAATATACTCAGGTATTAGATGACCTTCACTACAATGATCAATAGTTAATCTCACATCAAACTCCTTTGCTATTCTAATAGCAGTAAGGATATCATCTGCCCTATGAGCATGCGCTTTAAGCGGAATATTTTTATCCAGCACGGGAATCATAGCTTCCATCCTTATATCAATATCAAAATTATCCCCCTTACTCAATGCAAGTTCTTTTTTGGCCTTATAGTTTTTTGCCCTTATTAAGGTCTCCCTTAAGAGTGCTGCTGTTGCCATTCTTGTACTAGGCATCCTGTTTTTACCCTTATATACCCTTTTAGGATTCTCTCCCAAAGCTATTTTCAAAGCCGCTGGTTCTAATATAGCCATTTCATCTATGCACTTCCCCGAGGTTTTCATTGCTACAAATTGTCCACCTATTACATTAGCGCTTCCTGGGCCTGTCATCACAGTAGTAATACCAGCTTTTACAGCATCTAAAAATGCTGTATCCATTGGATTAATACCATCAATGGCTCTTAAATGCGGTGTAACAGGATCTGTTGCCTCATTTATATCAACGCCTTCGCCACCTATATCCTGTTGATGTATTCCAATATGACAATGAGCTTCTACAAAACCTGGTGTTACCCATGCCCCCACTGCATCAATTATCTCATCTGCAGCTGAATTTATTTCTTCCGAAATCTGTACTATTTTACCCTTATCTATTAAAATCGAACCACCTTCTAAAATACCATCACTCATAGTAAATATCTTTCCATTTTTTATTAAAAGCATAGTTTGTCCCCTCTATAATTATTTATTATACCTTAATGATATCATAAAATTAGGAGTAGACAAATTATCTACTCCTGCAAATAAGCAATTACTTTTTACTTTGAACGTCTTCTACCAGTAGCAAAATATGCTATTGCTAATATTATTAACAGTACCAAGCCAGGATAACCAAATACCATCCTCATGCCTATTCCTATTATATCTACTATTAACGCAATAATAAATACTGCTATCAAAACGGGAAAAACAACTGATTTAGCCAAGCCAGTAATTGCTGCTACAATAAATATTATTAAAGCAAGCAGAATTATAGCTAAAAGAAGGTTCATGTATTTTCCCTCCATTCGTTTAAATTATATTTTGAAATTATATTTTGAAATTATATTTTGAAACTATATTTATTTTCCCGAATTATATTTATATTATGTATAATATAAAAACAAACCCAATGGCAATATAAACATTGGGAGTTTAAATTTTCTATAATTTAAACTTGGAAATTATATCATTTAACTCGTCAGCACTCTTTTTATTTTTCTCTGAATTTTCCCTTACTACTTTTAGCTGGTCTAATATAGTAATAGTCTTGGATGAAATACTTGTTAGACCTGTTGCTCCTTCACCAGCAGTGCCTGCCACCTCTTCTATTGCTTTAACTATTCCAGATATTGATGAATCTAATTCTTCAGAAATATTACTGAAATCCATCATAAAATTACTTACATTTTCAGCATCCTTATTGTATTGCTCTCCAGTATTAATAAACTTTTCGTAATCTTTATTAACATTACTGTCCATAAACTTCAATATCTTATAGCAGCTATCATTTAGATGTTCTACAGATTTTGTAACTTCATTAACAACCTTCTGAATATCACCTGTAGTTTTTGCTGATTGTTCTGCAAGTTTTCGCACCTCTGCTGCAACCACTGCAAAGCCTTTACCAGCTTCACCAGCTCTTGCTGCTTCAATAGCGGCATTTAAAGCTAACATATTTGTTTGTTCTGTTATTTCTAATATGGCTTTTGTAAGGTTGTTAATTTCCTCAACTGCCTTAGAACCTTCAATTGCTTTTTCAAGTTCTTGTTTTACATCATTATATATCTTATTACTTATATTACTTGATTCAATAGAAGTTTTCTTAAGTTCTTCTGCTCGCTTTGATATGCTGTTTGCCTCATTGGAGCCAGCTTGAGCTCTGGTTGCCATAGTATTAACTGCTTTTTCTATCTCCTCTGAGGAAGCAGATATCTCTTCTGCTGCTGCAGCCGTTTCTTCCATACCAGCAGATAAGTTTTGTGTTTCTATGGAAGTTTCATCAGCATAGGTTTTAAGTTCAATAGTAAGTTCATTCACAGTTTTAGCATTTTCGCTAATATTTTCTGATGTATTTCTTAATGTTGTAACAACTTCTCTTAAAACCTCTCTCATATTAATAATTGATGATGCCATAGATCCTACTTCGTTTTTAGATTTTAAAAGATATTCAAATTTATCTTCATAAACTAGATTTAACTTGGCTGTTTCATTAATTAATTTACTTACAGCATTTATAGGTCTAGTAATAGTTAAAGATAGCAAAATTCCT
The DNA here is from genome assembly GCA_030706015.1 of Bacillota bacterium. GTDB lineage: Bacteria > Bacillota > Clostridia > Clostridiales > Clostridiaceae > JAUZPI01. Next base: position 8,103 of record JAUZPI010000002.1, on the reverse strand, counting down.
ACTCCAATAGCAATTAATGCAGTGACTAAAGAAACTATTGCAATAAATATCAACAAATTATTTGCCTCTTTTAATATATCTCCATTGCTTGCTGAAAAAACTAATGTCCAATGAGTTTTAGGTAAGACTTGATAATAAGCTATTTTGGAATCATTTTTGTAGATATAGTTAATGTAGTTTGGAGCGATGTTTTCTCCTTTTCCAGCTCTTACTGATATATTTTTTACTATTGCATTTTCAACAGGTTTTGCAATTTTAGTCTTATCTGGATGATATATTATGTTTGATTTTTCATCAACTAAGTATAAATAACCTGAACTTAAACCACCGATTTTTGAATCAAGTAGGTACTTAGAAAAGCTTTGTGCTTCAACTCCGCTTCCCACATAGCCAAGTATTTCACCATTATAAATAATCGGACTTGTAAAAACTACAATTTGTGCTCCTGTTGCCTTGGATATTAAGGTTTCACTTATAGATGCATTTCCTTTAAGAGATGGGGCATTATAGGATCTATCAGCAAGGTTTTTTCCAATAGTACTGCTGCTGCTGTCGGCATATATTGTTCCACTTGTATCTACAACAAATACATGCTCTAAATAACCGGCGTTCTTAACGTAATCCAACAGTTTTTTATTAGTAACCTCAATGGAATCGTTTAGATTTGCTGCATTTTCCTTCCTTTGAAGAGCAAGTTCCACTATCTCCTTGCCTTGAGATATTCTTGCAACCTCAGCTTGTTCCTTGTCTATCATTACTGAAATGGTTTCCGCAGCTCTATTGGTAGTCAGTTTCATGGAATCTTTTGATTTTTTCATTATTGTACCTGAAGTATTATTATAAGTTATAATACTAGTAATTGTCATTGAGATTATAATTAACAATACTATAATTAATGGTATTTTTTTAGATAATTTCATAAATTGACACCCTCCTTTTTACTTTTTTAGTTCCAGTTATAATTGTATTAATATTATCGTATAACAACTCAAATTGCTTTATATTAATTCATTTTACGCATTATTATTTGGTAGATAACTTTCATCGAGTAATTTTTATCAAAAATCGTTCAATTATAAGTTTAACTACACATATGCACATGATATAATATATTAATAACAACTACTGGTTTCTTATACTATATAATAAAGCAGGAGGCTTTAACTATGGACGTAAATTATGAAGATTTAATAAATCTTTCTAAAGAAATCTCAAATATTGATAATATAGAATTATCAGATATACCTATAGTTGACCTATATATGGATCAGCTAACTACTCTTTTTGATGATAAACTTGGGAAACTTAAAAGAGATGACGATGATAAAATTCTAACTAAAACAATGGTAAATAATTATGCAAAGGCTAAGATATTAACACCACCAAAAAACAAAAAGTATGGAAAACAACATATTATTCTTTTAATACTTATTTATAATCTTAAGCAAATTCTATCTCTAAATGATATTGAGGCCTTATTATCTATCACTACACAGAAGCTGAAGGATGATTCCACCTACTCCTTGGAAGAGATGTATAATTTGTTTTTAAAATTAAAAAAGACATCAGATTCTAATTTTAGTGAAGAATTTACTAATTTTACGAAAATGATTAAGGAAACTACTTTTGAATCCTCTGCAGATGATTTAAATCAACTTATTCTTACTGTTTTAATGTTAATTAATGATGCTAATACAAAGAAAAGAATGGCAGAAAAAATAATAGATAATTTTTTCAAAAACAAAGATAACAAATAGACAGCCACACCTCCCTTTATGGCTGTCCATTTTTTATTCAAAGGCTGCCCTTAGTTTCATTATGATTCTCTGTTTCCTTTTAGAACAGGTAACATACTTAATACCTTTTGAAGCTGCATATTCCTTTAAGCTAATATTTCGAAAATATGTATATTCTATCAACTCTCTTTCTTCCTCACTTAGTTTGCCTAAGGCAATTTTCAATACCTTCTCCTTCTCATTCATTTCTTTTAATTCTTCCAAATATATTATTTCATCCTCTACAGTATTACTATCTGCAATTAAATCCTCAAGCTCTAATTCATCTGCTCCCTTTATATTTAAACTAGTGGTTGCATTATCCTTACATTTATCTCTAATTAAGCATCTAAAATTGTTTTGTACTGCATTCTTTACATATGCTTTAAAGCTTGTACACTTTTCAAAATCAAACTTATTTACAGCGTTTACAATACTTATATATCCTATTTGTTTTAAATCATCTACATCATATCCTGCAATAAATATACTCAAAGCATTTTTCATTACCAGTGGTGTAAACATTATAAGAATTTGCTCTATAGCATTTTTATCCCCATTCTTAGCCATTAATAGCAATTGATTAAGTTCCATAAAAATCACCCCTACTAATTTTTACGAACACAAGTTCTTATATAATTATATCCGAACTTGTGTTCTCTGTAAATAAATAACAATTATATTTTTTCAAAATTCTGAACTCTAATTTTAAATATTCAAATTTCAAAAAAATATATACTAAAATGCAATTATGTTATAAAATATCTAAGTGACTACATACTACTAATATATTCCATTGTTAAACTTGGAAGTTTTAATATTTGAAAGGTGGGTGCATTTTATTTATGGCAAGTAACTATTCATTTGATGTTGTATCTGAAGTTAATACGCAAGAAGTTGATAATGCTATAAACCAAGCAACAAAAGAAATAGGTCAAAGATATGACTTTAAGGGAAGTAAAGCAGAAATTTCACTAAGTGATAATGAAATTAAACTTGCTGCTGAAGATGAGTATAAACTTAATGCAGTAATAGAGGTACTTAACGGTAAACTAATAAAAAGAGGAGTATCTCCTAAAGCCTTAGATTTCGGTAAATTAGAAAAAGCCAGCTTAGGTTCAGTGAGACAAAATGCTAAGCTTGTAATGGGTATATCTAAAGAAAAATCAAAGGAAATAATTGCTGATATAAAAGCAAGTAAAATTAAAGTTCAAACTCAAATTATGGATAATCAACTAAGAGTTACTGGAAAAGATAAAGATGATTTACAAAAAGTAATCGCACTATTAAAGGGAAAAGACTATGGTGTTGATTTACAGTTTACAAATTATAGATAATTCGTATAAACAGAAGCTGTACAAAGTTTATTCTTTGCACAGCTTTTTGTTATGAAAATATCATACTGTAGAAATAAATTATTTGATTTGTATATATACTTTTTTTAGGGTAAAATATTAGCTATAGGATTGACGTAAATATAATCTCTTATTGGAAAGGAAGTGAACTGGCAATATCTTTTGTTTTCTATAGTATTGCCAATTATTTAATGGATGATTTTGTTATGCTAATCAGTGGAGCTGTACAGGTTACCCTGCTGGATATAGTGCTTAGTGGGGATAACATTGGTGTTATTGCTCTTGCCACCAAGGATTTACCTAGAAATTTAGCTCGAAGGGCTTCCATGCTAGGGGTAGCCGGTGCAGTTTTACTTAGAATATTATTTGCCTGTCTATTGACATACATTCTAATGATTTCTTGGCTTCCTATAAAACTTGTAGGTGGGATACTACTTTTTAAAATAACTTGGGATTTTATTAAAGATAATAGCAGTGAGGATGAAAATGGTGTTAGAGCAGCCAGCAAATTCTGGCCTGCAGTATCCAGCATTATTATTGCTGATATCACCATGAGCTTAGATAATGTTCTTGCTATCGCTGGTGCAGCACATGGACATGTTTCTTTGATAATATTTGGACTAATACTAAATATACCTATAATATTTTTCGGCAGCCAGTTTGTTGCAAACCTTATGAGAAAATATCCTATAGTAATTTTCATAGGTGGAGCGGTACTAGCACATACTGCCTTTAAAATGTTTTTTGAGGATAATCTAATTAAGCCTTATTTACCAGAAATTATAACTACAGTTGTCCCATACATAATGGCATTTATAGTAATTATCTATGGAACCTCAAAGCAATTAAAAAAATAGAGCCAAGCTTATAAAAATTCTATAGCACGTTGACTGAGTTTCTCTGGCTAATAAATTTTTGTGAAGTAAAAAAGGTACAGTTTGCGCCTATTAATCAGCGCAAACTGTACCTTTTTATATTTCAACTATTTCCATAGCGTCTATAGCTTCATCTTCTAATCTTTCTGTATCTAACAATTCTTGAGACTTCTTAATTTGCTCAAGTACTGGTTTAGTTTTAGGATGTTTTGGCACAAATATAGTACAGCAATCTTCATATGGTAAAATTGAAGTATCATAAGTACCTATACTTCTGGCAATATCCATAATATCTCCTTTATCCATGGATATTAATGGTCTAAATACTGGTCTGTCTGATGCATCATTACTTACAACCAGCCCCTCCATAGTCTGACTTGCAACCTGACCTATGCTTTCTCCAGTTGCCACGGAATGAATATCATATTTTTTAGCAACCTTACAGGCAATACTCATCATGAATCTTCTCATTATTATTGTCAATTCATCTTCTCTGCATTTGCTCATAATATCCATTTGAATATCAGTAAAAGGTACAATATAAAGAGTAATTTTACCTGTGTATCCCTTTAATATTCTTGCTAGTTCTTTAACCTTATCCTTTGCTCTTTCACTAGTGTATGGATGACTGTGATAGTAAACACAGCTAAGTTCTACTCCTCTTCTAGCCATCATATAACCAGCAACTGGTGAGTCAATTCCTCCAGAAAGCATAAGAAGTGTCTTACCATTAGTTCCATAAGGCATACCAGCAACGGCTTTAATAGTCTTTGAATACACATAAGTATAGTCTCTAATATCTATATGCAGCTTACACTCTGGCTTATGGATATCTACTGATATTTTGCCCTCTAAATTCTTAAGGACATAACCGCCAACTGTACGGTTAACTTCCATAGAATTTAGATAAAAAGACTTATTTGCTCTATTTCCGAACACTTTGAAAGTTGCTGCTCCGCTTTCTTCTACTTGTCTTAGAGCCTCTTCATTTATCTTATCTAAATCATTTTCCACTTGAGTAACTACACAAAGTTCAGAAATACCAAATACCTTTCTTACTCTCTCAATTGTTTCATCTAAATCGGGGCTTTCAATAAACCATCTGCCTTGATCAGTAACAAATTTGTATTGAACTCCATTTAATACGCTCTTTATATTATCTCTTAGTTTCTTTTCAAATTTATTTTTATTTAACCCCTTTAAAAATATCTCAGGGGCATACTTTACCATTAGTAATTTTCTCATCGTCTTACTCTCCTTAAAAATTTTAATGCATCATTTACACTGTTTAATGTATATTCTAACTCCTCAATGGTATTTGTATAATTAAAGCTAAATCTTATTGCACCTTCTATTTCCTTATCATTTAATCCAATAGATTTTAGCACTCCACTTTTTACACTTTTCTTAGAGGAGCATGCAGAACCAGTTGAAACAAAGATGCCCTTCTCTTCTAGAAGATGTATAAAAACTTCTCCCCTTATACCAGGGAAAGATACATTGACAATGTGAGGAATAAAATCCTCACTTATAGGACTATTTAATCTTATATCAGGTATATCCTTTATATTTTGAACGAAATACTCCTTGAGTATTTTTACTTTTTCATTATTTTCATCTAAATCTCTATGAATTTTTTCAGCAGCATAGCTGAGACCTGCTATAGAGGATAGATTTTCAGTGCCTGATCTATAACCAAATTCCTGTCCACCGCCATGAATCAAAGGTTCTGGATTTAAGCCCTTTCTAAAATAACCTATACCAATGCCTCTTGGACCATGTATTTTATGTCCACTAGCTGATAATAAATCTATTCCCATCTTATTTACATCTATTTTAATTTTTCCATAGCTCTGAACAGCATCTACATGAAATTTTGCTCTGGAGCTATTCTTTTTAATGATATTACTAATAGATTTTATATCCTGAATAGTTCCTATCTCATTATTTACATGCATAATGCTAACTAAAACAGTATTCTTTTTTATACTTTCCTCAAGCTTATTAAAATCAACTTTTCCATAGTTGTCTACATCTAAATAGGTAACTTCTACTCCATTCTTCTCCAAATAAGCACAAGTGTTTAGTACGCTTGGATGTTCTATTTTGGTTGTTATTATATGTGAACCAGCCTTTGCAAAACCTCTAATGAGGAAATTATTACTTTCACTTCCGCCAGAAGTAAAGATTATTTCATTTTTAGTGCATCCCAAGGTATTAGCTATAGTTTGTCTAAATTCATTAAGTCTATCCTCTGCTTTTTTACCTAATAAATGAGCAGAAGAAGGATTACCATAGGAAGTTTTCATTACCTCCATCATTACCTCTAACATATCATCATAAGGTCTTGTAGTTGCACTATTATCTAGATATACTTCCAAGTTCTCACATCCTTAGATACAATAATTACAAAAAAACGACATAGATACCCATTGTATCAGTATTCTATGTAAAATGCTACATACAATATATACCTATGTTATTTAATTGTCAACAAATTTTTACCTTTCTCCACTTACAGCTCTTTCTAATCTGCTTAGAGCTTCCACTAAAACACTTCTAGGACATGCAATGTTTATTCTTTCGAAATTTTCTCCATTTGCACCAAAAATATACCCTTCATCCAGCCATAATCTTGCCTTATCCTTTACAAAACGGTGAAGTTCCTTCCCTTTTAGGCCTAATTCACTACAATCAAGCCAAACCAAATAAGTACCTTCAGGATTAATTACCTTTATCTTAGGTATATTCTTTCTAATATATTGTTTTAGGTAATCTAAATTATTTTGAAGGTAATTTATTAATTCATCCAGCCACTGCTCACCTTCATTATAAGCTGCTGCTGTAGCAACAATTGCGAATATATTAGGTCTTGTAATTCCCAAGTTTTCAACTTGTGTCAGGTATAGATTTCTTATTTTAATATTACTGATTATGGCATTTGCTGCCTGTATCCCAGCAATGTTAAAGGTCTTACTTGGAGCTATAAACGTAACACAATTATCACTTAACTCCTCTGATATAGATGCAAAAGGTATATGTCTATATTGTTTATAAATCAAGTCTCCATGTATTTCATCTGAAATAATAATCACGTTGTTTTTTATGCATAATTCACCTAAGGTTTTCAATTCCTCTTCAGTCCATACTCTCCCAACTGGATTATGAGGGTTGCACAATACAAAAGCCTTTACTCTATTATCTTTAAGTTTTTTCTCCAAGTCCTCATAGTCCATTTTATAGGTTCCATTTTCATATATTAATGGATTTTCAACAATTTTGCAGCCGTTATTTTCTACTGCACTGAAAAATGGGTAATATACTGGTGTCTGAAGAATTACTTTATCCCCAGGGTGAGTAATTGCTCTAAGGATTATATTAACGCCTGGCACCACCCCGGGACTAAAATTTATCCATTCTTTTTTTATATTCCAGCCATGTCTCTTATTCATCCAATTAATAATAGATGAATAATAATCTTTGTCAGCTATGGTGTACCCAAAAATACCATGTTCAACTCTTTCTTTTAAAGCTTTTACTATGGGCTCAGGTGTTTCAAAATCCATATCTGCAACCCACATAGGTATTACATCATTTTTGGCTAGATCCCATTTTAAAGAACCTGTATTTCTTCTTAAAACTTCTTTATCAAAATTATACATTTAATCACCACGCTAAAAAAATTTTAAAAAACTATTTCCCACCATTCCTATCTGTGTTATAATATCGATAAGGAATCATTTACGTAATTTAATAGAGTTTGGATAAAAAGAGGACTCTAAAATATAGAATCCTCTCTACTATCTATTTGATTTTGATAAATCGTAAGGTGTTTCTTGGTACACAAAATAGTTTAACCAATTTGAGAATAATAAATTGGCATGACCTCTCCATTTAACTATTGGTTCTTTTGTAGGGTCATCTCCTGGAAAATAGTTTCTTGGCACTTTTATTTGAAGTCCTGCATTAACATCTCTATCATATTCTGATTTTAATGTTAATGGATCATATTCTGAATGACCAGTAACAAATATTTGGCTTCCGTTCTTGTTTGCTACTATATATGCTCCTGCCTCTTCGGAATGCACCAAGATTTCG
>JAUZPI010000199.1 GCA_030706015.1 Bacillota bacterium | reverse complement strand
ATTCAATTAAATTGTATGCTTTAACTAATAATAATACTTTAGTTAGTGCTAATGTTGCTACAACAAATGTATTAACAGGCTCTTTGAAATTGCAAATATTTAATACTTTAGTGAATGAAAAAGGTAATGCTTTTGCAGAAAACTTCACTCTCCTAGATTTAAACAAGCTAGGCAGAACTAACGGATTTAGTGATAGTGAGGCTTTGTCTATATTAAAAGGTATTAAACATATTAAAGAATTAACTTTACTAACTAACGGTGATTTCAGTAATGGCACTACTGGGTGGAGTACAACGGCTTCGGCTAGTGTTAACGCTACTAATAACGAATTGACTATAGTTCCTATAGCATTATATGGAGGGGTTACACAAACTTTACCTAATCCAACGAGTTATAAAAATCACATATTGTATACTAAAGCTTTGTTAAAAACAACATCTAATCAAGTAATACTGTATATAAATGATGGAGTTTCTCAAAGTGGTTTATCAGCAACGGATTTTACACAGTATCAATTAGTATCAGTAAAAAGAATTATAGACAGTAATGCTACTACTTGTATTGTAAAGATTCAAGATAATAGAACTAGTAACTGGGATTCTATTTATGTGAAAGATATTGTTTGTATAGACTTAACAGCATTATTTGGAGCAGGAAATGAACCAACGCAAGCACAATGCGATACATGGTTTAGTCAAGGCTCTAATAACCTTATAGGCTCATATAATACTGAATTATTCGATATTACAAAGGTTAGTTTAACTGCAAATGCAAGCTTGAATAATAGTGTAATTACTCTGAATGCGACTTCGGGATACCAAAACAATACATTATTCATTCCTGTACTTCCTAATAATAAATATGAATTTAAGGTAAATAAGACAGGTTTTAATGGTTATGTAGATATTAGAGGCTTATATAATTCTGTAATATCACAAACTATAACAGTAGGATTAGGCACAAGCCAAGCAGACGGACAATACACATTAACATTTATAACAAACAATAATATAAATAATATACGCATTATATTAACTAGCACTTCATCAGGAACTTTCACATTTTCAAATATTTCATTAAAAATTCGTATGTGATTTAAGGAGGCTTAAACATGATAAGCATTAACGATTTAACGAAAGATGTTAAATACTTTGGCACTAAACAAGGTGATGGATTTGTACTCATAGGTTATGTTGATATGAAACATAATGACACTTTAGTATTTCATTCTAATTTAACTCAAAGAACCTTTAGCGAGGTTGAGGGCATGACAGCAGAACAAATACAAGCCCTTGCAGATAACGAGGCTACAGAGATTCTAAGTGGTGATTGTGCTGTAAAATGTATCAATGAATACATAGGATTATTTAATTTAGGACTATACGGAGCATAGGAGGCATATTATGAACCTCAAACAAGTTAAAACAAAAGTGTTACAGCTTATTAATCAGTACAGTATCAACGGAAATTTAGTCTTAGATAGTACAAATTATGACTATACTTTAAGGATTAATAACCTAATTGATACAGCACAAAAAGAACTTGCAATGATAATTCCTATAGTGCAAACTAGTGAAATAACTTTAACACCAAATATCAATGCTACAGATTGGAATAATGTACCTCTTCCAGATAGAACTATAGAAATCAAAAATATGTATGTAGAGAATTATCCTAGTTATTTAAAGATTGATGCTACTAACATAATAGGTGGAAATATTCTTCTGGATCCTACACTAACAGGTACTTTGATTTTAGAATACAGTAAGTTTCCTAGTGACATACTGGATACCTCTACAGATGATACAGCTTTGGAACTTAGAACAGATGTACAAGAGCTTATTCCCTACTATGTGGCAGGACATATATACCAGGAAGATAATCCCTCAATAGCCACACTACTACTTAATGAGTATGAAAATAAAAAGTTAAGTCTTAAACAAACAAAGAGTTATTTTAAAATAGAAAATATCTTTGACGGCTTAATGTAAGGAGGCGATAACATGCCTTATGCAGTACCTAAAACACCAGTATCTCCCAACATAAGACTAGGGGCAGATGGTAAATACAGTTTAGATGGAGGGATTAATCTATCCTTTCAGGAAACAGCACTTCCTTATTCTCAATCACCTTATCTTTTAAATGTAAATGCAGACGATAGAGGAACTTTAAAGAAAAGGCAAGGGCAAACTTACCTTGATACTTCACTTGGAAGTGGTGGAGTAAATGGAATAACAGTATATAAAAACAAAATAATAAAAGCTTGGAGTACTTTTCTTTATAGTGAAAACTTAGATGGTACAAGTCCAGTGCAAATATACAGTGGGCTTGCGAATAGTAAAGCCTTTTTCTTTATATTTAACGGTCTTTTGTATATGCTAAATGGTACTAATTACATTCAATACGATGGCACGACGGTTCAAAACGTAGTTCCTTATATTCCACAAATAACTATAAGTAGGAAACCAGATGGTTCACAAAGTACATTGAATGAACCTATGAATTTACTTACAGGGCAGTTTATTGACAGCTTCTCTAGTGATAACACAGCTACATATAAGCTTAGTTTTCAAAACCTTATAAGTATTGATGAAGTTAAGGTGAATGGTTCGGTGGTGTCCACTGGAATAACCTTAAATACTACAGCAGGAACAGTGGTATTTACTTCGGCACCTGCTACAAGTTCACCTAATAACGTAACTATTAAGGCTACAGTATCGAGTAATGATAAAATGCAGATTTTAAACTGTACTATAGGTAAGGAATTTAGTTCAAGAATGTTCTTAACTGGGAATCCTAACTATCCTAATAAGCTATGGAAAACAGGGCTTGCAGGAGATTTCTCTAATCAAGCGAATTACTTTCCTGCTAGTGGTTTATCATCTTTTGATAGTGTATCGGGTGTAGATCAAGCTATGGTAAACTTTGTACAACAGTACGATAAATTAATATACCTAAAAGAAAAAAGTACCTTTATAACATATGCAGATGTTCAAAGTGATGGCACAACAGGCTTTCCTATAAGCTATCTAAACTCTAATATAGGGTGTGATATGCCAGGAAGTGTCCAGGTTATTAATAATAATCCAGTATGGTGTAATACTTATGGTGGTCTTTATATGATGGTATCAACAACGGTGCTAGGAGAAAAGAACATAATTCAAATATCGGCTAATATTAATGGACTTCCAGAAAGACCAGGGCTACTACAAGAAACCTTAACAGACCTTAAAAACTGTTCAAGCTTTGATGATGGTAAAAAGTATTACTTGTGTGTAGGCAGTAAAGTTTATGTGTGGGATTATTCCCT
>JAUZPI010000198.1 GCA_030706015.1 Bacillota bacterium | reverse complement strand
TTCCCCCGTACCTAATAGTTTCAGCGATTCAGAAATATGAAACTTCTGATTATGATACTCCTGTGTTTAGGAAAAGTAAATAAAAAACTGAAGTGGAATTTTATAGAATTAATCGAACATGTAAGCATTGCATGAATTTATTGCAAGGGGAAATACTAATTGAAAATTGGAAAAGATAGGAGATGAATCACATGTCAAAAGAAAAAATCCCCTTTTTATCTGACGATTTTTTAGATGAAGTGGTAAGAGAGCTTAACCTGCTATTTGGCGGTCCCGCGTATGAACAAAATGAATCTGCGCCTACAAATGAAGTCGAATAATTAAAAAACTCAAAAGAGGAGAAGAGCTTTTTCCAGTGAGAGACTGCTCTTCTCTTTTTTTTCCTCTTATGTATCTTCCCATATTAACAGTCATTATTTTTCGTGTAAGAATTAGCGACATTTTTCTACGTTTTTTTCAATTCAAATGATTACAATATTGTTAATTTAAAAAGGGTTTTTATGTTGGTTTTACATTAAGTAACCTATATTTTTAAGAATAAATCCTTACAAATGTCCAGTCATTTTTTCTCATCAATAATCGATAAAATTATTATAATTGTCTGAAAATGTCGATTATTTAATCTTTACTCTGACAACATTCACTTATATTATACAATTACAGCAGGACAAAAGAACTAGACTAAAAGACCTGTTTATCAATTTAATAATCGTAAAGGGCAAATTACCAGAAATGGTAAGACGCAAAGCTATAGGGGCTTAAACACTTTGTGTAAGCCAGCCAGCTGCAAGCGAGGATCATTCGACATTCACGCCCTTTTATTTTTTAAAAGGGTTTTATTTTTTACTTAAAATATCCTTTGCTTGGACAAGTTAATAAAAAATGATAAAGGAGGGAACTTAAGATGAAATTTAAAATTACAATGGTTATTGTCTTAGCTGCTATGTTCGTGTTAGCTGCAGCATCCGCATTCAAGCTTGACTAATAAAATATTGATCTATTTAAAAATCATGACTATGGGGGTTTTATTGTGAAATTTTTTCAAATCATTCTTGATAAACTTCTATTTAATCCATCACTTGCTTGGAAACTAGATTAACAGTAGAGTATTTTTCTTGTAACTGATATCAAACATATGCTACTGCTTAATACTTTCCAGACGAGCTGGCGGAATAATCTACCAGCTCGTTTGTATGCCAGCTGAAATTGCGGGGGGGAATTTTTATGTTTATAGATAGTATTGTATACGGAATTATTATTTCACTCATTTTAGGTGGCAGCTTTCAAGGCCTCCTTGCCATTTCTCTTAAGCAGCCTTTGCTTATTGTGTTATCTTTTTTTATCCAATTTGGATCCATCTTTATTTTCCCAAATTATTTATTAACTGCTGTCATTATTAGCAATTTTGGTTTGTTATTCTTCTGCTTTGTAAATGTGAAAGTTACTGGATTTAAATATATGTTAATTGGCATCTTTTTAAATCTAATAGTTATGATCTTGAATAGAGGAAGGATGCCTGTAGATGTGGAAGCAGCTAAAATTATGTCGCCTAAAGATGTTCCTGCGTTATTAGCCGGAAAATATGGAAAACATATCGCTTTATCTGACCATACTCATTTGAATTTTCTTGGAGATATCTTTTTTCTTCGATATCCATATCCCCGCCCTATCATTATTAGTTTAGGGGACATCGTCCTTTCTATAGGAGTTATTCTCTTTTTATACTCTGTAATGGTTAAAGGCAAGAAAAAGTCTAAGGAAGTGGTTGGATATGGTGCATAATGTAAAGCTACTAATGTATCAGGTTGTTTGCTTATTAATTTTTTCCACTTTATTTTCTCTCCATTTTCAGCCTATAAGCTTAGATATCTGGATTATAGTTGTTACCTTTACTGCAGCCGCAACTTTATTTGATATTCGTCCCATTGTTCTGCCATCCAGCGATAATCTTTCTCTGATTACTCCATTACTGTTCACAGCAGGTGTTCTTTATGGAGTCCACACTATATTTTTAATTTGCCTCTTAATGGTCATTATTCTTGTAATTATTAACCATAAAAAATGGGTTTCACATGCATTTAATGGTATTCAATATGCCTTGTCCAGTTTTGTTGGTTTCTTTTTTTATTATTTATTTTATAATACTGAAGTCTCTTTTCTTGTAAACTTACCTGCCTTTATTGCATTTTCAATTAGTTTTTATCTAACAAATGTATTTTTACTAACTACTTACTTATCTCTCCGCAGTAAAAAAACAATAATGATCTTCCTTAAAATTTTCTTTGAAAGAAAAGCTGTATTAATCTTTTTCACTATGATGTCATTAGGGCTTATTATGGTGGAAGTCGTCCAAAAAGAAGGTTTGTTAGGGGTCTTTTTCTTCTGTGCAATTATGTGGACACTAGGAGTTTCCTACCGAAGCTATTATCAGATGTTTGATCACTTCCGCGCTTTAAGTGAAAAAGACGAATTAACGAAACTCTACAATCACAGATATTTTCAAGGGCAGCTTGATTTAACTTTAAAAAATGAGGAGAAGCTAGCCCTTCTTCTTTTAGATATTGACCATTTTAAAATATACAATGATACCTTTGGCCATCCTCAAGGCGATAAATTACTCCGGGAAATTTCCGACCTTTTAGTTGCCTCTATTCCTTCGAACGGAGTAGCCTGTCGATATGGCGGAGAAGAATTTGCTATTATTCTTCCAAATGTTGATACAAAGGAATCAATATCTATCGCAGAATCTATTCGCAAGAAAGTAGCTGACTATCCGTTTTACGGAATAGAGCATTTACCTGATAAGCGTGTAACGGTATCTATTGGTGTTTCCACCTCACCAGAAATGGCATCTCAAAGGGAACAATTGATTATGCTTGCCGATCAAGCTCTTTACAAAACAAAATACAGCAGCCGAAATAAGGTTCAGCTATATACATCTGTCATTGATGAATTAAAAGGAAACTATAAATTTTATTCGAAAGATGAAGAAGAAGTTCTTCAAACATTAAGAACGTTTTTAATGATTATTAACTCAAAAGATCGGTATACATATGAACATACAGAAAGAATTATGGAATATGCAGAGAGATTGGCGAAAAAAATCGGTCTTTCTCCTTCAGAAGTAAAGAAAGTCAGATATGGAGCTCTATTACATGATATTGGTAAAGTTGAAGTTCCAAGTGAAGTTCTAAACAAGACAACTAAATTAAATGAAGATGAATGGGAAACTATCAAAAAACATGTAGTTTGGGGAGAACAAATGGTTCAGTCGATTAAAGAACTTCAGCACTGCCTTCCGATGATTCGCCATCATCATGAACGGTTTGATGGCAAGGGTTATCCC
>JAUZPI010000197.1 GCA_030706015.1 Bacillota bacterium | reverse complement strand
GTGTAACCCTAAAGAAAAAGTAGAAGCTAGAATAAAGGAAAGAGAAAAAGCTGTTGATTTCTTTATGTTATTTGCAAATGCTAATTGCGACAAAATAGCAATAGAAAACCCTGTTGGATATATGAATACAAACTGGAGAAAACCTAATCAAATTATACATCCTTACTATTTTGGGGATAATGCTAAGAAAAGGACTTGTTTATGGCTTAAAGGATTACCGAATTTAGAACCTACTAATATGTTACCAGAGCCAGAACCTATGTATATATGTGAGGGTGAAAAGTGCAAAGGTAAAAAAATAGGATGGTGCGAGGGCATGAGAAATATTAAAGGAGGACAAAAGGAAAGAGCAAAGGCTAGGAGCAAAACATTTTCAGGCATAGCAAAGGCTATGGCTACACAATGGACTAAATAAAAATAAAAATAATTTATCTCAACTATAAGGAGGCTTAAAGCCTAAAAAAATATAAAGGTGGTAATTATATGAAAATAGTTTCAAAGGTTTTTGATGAAGATGGAAAGAAATTTTTAGTAAGTGACAGCTTAGTTAAAACAGGATATTTCTTTGGTGAACAAGATGATATGCTTTTAAACATAGAAAAAGGTGAGCTACAAAACTTACTTGATAATTATTTACAGCTTAAAGATGAATATAGATCATTCTGGCTTTATCTTACTGAGAACACAACAATAGACATGGAGTTTATGTCTTTACCTAGTGATAGATATGTTAGCGAAGATACTTTAGATTCGTGGATAGAAGATAATAAGTATTTCTATAATACAAATGATGATAGCATAAATCTATCTTCAGAAGTTAAAATATATCAATTATGTGATTATATAGAATATTGGAATAATGGTAACATATATCAAGAAGAAGTTTATATAGAAGATGAATATATAGATTTAGTAGAATCTAATATCTATAGTGATGATAAAACAAGCCACATTGACTTATACGTGCTTTTAGATGGTTCATACGTAATAAATCATGTTTCATATTATCAAGGCAACCTGGGGTATTGTGAGGCTATTACAGAGGAAGAATTAAAAGATAGATATAATTATATAGTAGAAGAATAAAATGAGGGGTATTCTCCCCTCTCATAATAAAGAAATGAGGATTTAAAATTGAAAGTGTTAGAATTATTTGCAGGGACTAGAAGCATAGGAAAAGCCTTTGAACAGAGAGGACATGAAGTTTTTTCTGTAGAGTGGGATAAGCAACATGACAATATAGATTGGTATATCGATGTATTAGAAATAAAAGCTAGTGATATTATAGAAAAGTTTGGCAGACCAGATATAATTTGGGCTAGTCCAGATTGTAGTAGCTACAGTATAGCTGCTATATCGCATCATAGAACTAAAGACGAAGATGGTAACTTATCACCTAAAAGTGATTATGCTAAGTTTTGCGATAAGGTAAATACTCATGTGTTAGAGCTTATAAAAGAATTAAGTCCTAAGTATTACTTTATAGAAAACCCTAGAGGTGGACTTAGAAAAATGAATTTTATAAAAGATTTACCTCGATACACAGTAACGTATTGTCAATACGGTGATAATAGAATGAAGCCAACCGACATATGGACTAATCACCTAAACCCTAAATTTAAACCTATGTGCAAAAACGGTGATAATTGCCATGATTCAGCACCTAGAGGCAGTAAAACAGGTACTCAAGGAAGAAAAAATTCAAAAGAAAGAAGCATTATTCCTGCAAAGTTATGTAGTCACATAGTAGATATATGTGAAGAATATTGAGGGGATTCCCCCTCTGTACATAAAAATTATAAAGGGGATATTAATATGTTTAAAATGATGTTTGGTGTATCTTATGAAAGCTTCAAGCTACTAGCTGCAAGCCTCACCATAGGCTATGGATTTATAGCAATAGCTAAAGATAATGATAAGGTTAAAGAATTTATAAATAGGCACTCTACAGCAGTAATAGTCGGTATAGGCACTGTATTTGCTTTAATAATGTATGCGATATAGGAGGAAACATGAATAATATAGAATTTAATTATATATGCAATAGCCTTGACGAGGAATTATATATTTATTCGTTAGCACATTTAGATAAGGTAACATATAAGGAAGAGGCTTTAAATGAATTTGTAGGACTTATAGAAGTAGAAAATCTACAGGTTAAGCATGGTTATATAAACAAGACTAAAGACATGATAAGTAATGCTTATAGAGAAAACTACTCTCCAATTACTTACGTGGAGGTGTAGACATGATTAAGCTTATAAAGAGATATTACAGAAAATATAGAGCTACTATTAAAATATATTAAAGGGGATAGAGATATGTTAAAATGGATTGTTAAAAATGGTGATGATAAATTAAGAGAAAATATACAAGAAACAAAAGATAATTTTGACAAATGGTTCAATCTTTACTGGATTAAACGTATGACTAAAGAGCAAATGTTAAGTGAAAACAGTCCTGTTCCTCATGTTTATTACAGAATGACTAAAACTTTTGAGGAAGTAAAAAATAAATATCCATTGGATGCTCAAGAAAAATGCTCATGTTGTGATAGATACGTAGATAAATGGTTGGAAACTTCATTTAGTTTTTGTGATGAATATAAATGTGGTATGTCATTATGTTTTGAATGTGCTGAACATTTACACGATTTAATAGTTAAAATTAAGTAAATAAATATATTAAAGGGGATAGAGATATGAGAAAATATAAAACTTTTGAAGCTATTTCAATGCTTAATGATAATCCAGACTTAAAATTTAATCATGCAGATGAAAATGGTATTATGTTCACTATGTATTTAGATGAAGAAGAATATGTAACAGTAATTTCTAATAGTCACTATACCGGAATGGATGGAAATATAAAAATAAATGATGAATGGACCATAATACAAGAACCTGTTAATTTTACAGAGGCTGTAGAGGCTTATAGTAAAGAACATAATATATATTGTAGAATAGGAAACGAGGAACATTATTATACCTATGAAGCTAATGACTTAGGGGATAATATATTTTATCTATCAGACGACAATGGTGTTACTATAACTACTTTAGAAATATTAGAGGGTACTTGGTACATTGAAAATTAAATATTATATTCCTAAAGGTGCTGAAATATGCACCTTTTTTCTATGTTTTGCATAAAATACAGTATAAAGAATGAAAAGGAGAAACAATATGATAAGTATAACAATTAGGCTTGCGTCTTTAATTCTAATAACTTGCTACTTCAATTATTATCATTATTCTAAAAAAATGGAGCTACTAGAAAAGCAGATGAAATGCCTAAAAGTAGGTAAAATGGATACAAATTTATAGGAGGATATTATGGCTATTATCGGTATTGATATAGGAAAT
>JAUZPI010000196.1 GCA_030706015.1 Bacillota bacterium | reverse complement strand
TGATTTAAAAAATAAATATGAGTTGCAGCAGGATGGCTATGGTATCTATAAATATATTACTAAAGGCAAAGGCGAGGAAGCGGAAGAAGTTAAAATTTATCTGACAAATTTCAATTTAATAAGCGCTACTAGAATAAGATTTGTGGATGAAGATCATGAAGGAGTAAAACTAGTTCTAAAGTCCAGCACTGGAGAAATAATAGAAAAGCTCGGTGAAGCTGAGGTGTTTGATGATACTAAGACCTTTAAGAACTTCTTAGGTACTCTGGATTTAGCCTTCAAGGGAAAAGTGGATGAGCTTACAGATTTGAAGACCTGGATAAATAAGTACTTTGCACTGCAGGCTGAAGATATTTATAAGGGGATAAAATTCAGTGAAAGGAATGAAGAGCTAATGTTTATAACTAATGATGGTGCTTTAAGCAGTAAGGGTATAAATAATGCCATAAGGTCAGATAAAAGAAATGATATAGAGGTATTAGATATAGAACCTATAACTAAAGAGGAATTAAAGGAGCTGAAAAGGCATATTTTCAAGTTTGCTTCTCCAGACAAAGCTATATCTATAATTGGCAGCATTATAAACAATCTGGCTGTATATCAAAATGAAAAAGCAAAGCAGAAACTTCATCATCTTTTAATAGTAGGGGAAAGCGGCAGCGGTAAAAGTACGATTTTAGAACATGTAATTGCTCCAATTCTAAACTACCCTAGGAAGGATATTAAGAGCATTGGACTTATAACCCCCTTTGCCCTTATAAATGATCTGTCTAACGGTAACTATCCTATGCTATTTGATGAATTTAAACCCTCAGGTTTAGATAAATATAAAGTAGCCAAGCTTTCTGAAACCTTTAGGAATCTTTATGATAGAGCAACTATAAGCAGAGGAGATAAAACTCTGAGATCTAGGGATTTTCATTTAAATAGACCTATTGTTTTAGTAGGGGAGGAAAGCTATCCAAATCAAGAGAAAGCTCTGATAGAAAGAAGCTGCATAGTCTATTTATCTAAAAGAGAGAGAACAGAAGTCCATTGTCGCACTATGAGGTGGATTATTGATAATGAGATATTGCTGAATAAGCTTGGCAGAGCTTTAATTGATGTAATACTAAACCTAAGCGTGGAAGACTACATGCAAATAAGAAATTCAGTTATTTCAACTATTAAAGGACTAAGTAATAGACCTCTAAACACTGCCGTTAACACGTGCTGCGGCATTGAGATCTTTAATCTTTTGTTAAAACAGCATAAATTAAGCTTAGTAACAAAGTATGCTGAACATATTACGGATAATATTAAAAATGAAGTGTTAGGGAATGAGGAGGATGCCCATTCTACTGTGGAACAAATGTTGATACTTTATAATGAAATGATTGAAGATGAAAGAGCCGTTAATGTCAATGATGTGGTTAAGTACAAGAGGAATGGAATTTTTATAAAAACCTCAGAAATGATAAACCAGATTAGAGAGCACGTAAGTAAAGTGGGAGCTGATATTAATCCCCTGGGGCTTAAGGACTTTAAAAAGCAGGCATCCAAGTCAGGATATCTAGAGGTAATCTCAAACAAGGTAATAAGACTGGGAATGAAAACTGTCAGGTATGACACCTATAATAGAGAACTTTTAAGAAAGCTAAAGTTATATTCTATTGTACCCCCAGAGATAGTGGACACTACAGATGAAGGGGAGGATACTATTCCCTTTGATTAAATAGATTGTTACATGAATAATGAAAAATGTAACAAAATGTAACGGAAATGTAACACCGTAGAGGCATTGGTATTACTTACTTTATAACAAAAAGTTACATAGTTACATAAATAAAAATATATATACGCGTAAGAGAAATTCTAATAAATTTATAATAAAAAGATGTGCATATTATTTTTATAAAAATGTAACAGTGTAAAAAGGTGCTCAAAACCCTTTAAAATCAAGGTCTCAGCTGGGATACAAAAATGTAACCTAAAATGTAACAATAAGTTTGATGAAACAGCTGTAAAGCTAGATGTGCCAAGGTTTAGCGAGGACTTTGCAAAGGAAAATAAAATAATCAGTTTTGGCTAAAAAGTGGATAAAAATAGCTAAATTAAGAACAAAAAATGATTAAAAACAATCAAAAAGCAGGTGATAAAATGGAAAATAACATATTTAAGAAGACAGAACAGGCTTTATATGACTATAAAAGTCTTGAAGTTAAGATAAAAAATTTAAATATTGATATAGAAAGTTTAAAAAATGACTATAGTGGAATAGCCGCCATAACCTATGGAGAGAAAACTGGAGCCACTAATAAGTTTAATAGTTCAGTGGAGAATGAAGTTATTAACAGAGAAGAAAATGCAGCGGTATTGATTAAGAAACTTGAAGGCATAAAACTATATAACATAAACTTGAAAAACAAAATTGATAACGCCCTGGAAACCTTAGATGAAACAGAATTAACTTTAGTACAACTAAGATATTTCCACAAACCTAAGAAAACCTGGATCAGTATAGCAGAGGAGCTTAGGATAGATAAGGATTATTGCTGCAAGGTTAAAAACTGTATTATTAACAAATTGTCAGATTTAATCTACAGTTTTTAAACAGTTTTAGTACAGTTTTTGCACAACTTGTGGACAAACTTACGATTAGAAACGGGCTTATAATAGTATCATAGAAAATTATTCAAAGAGCCAATATAAAGAATAAAAAGAAGATGGATTAAAACCCCATCTTCTTTTTATTTAGGGTGCCACTGAAAGGGGGTGACTTTGGTGAATAAGAATAGCAATAAAAAATATTTAAGGATAACCAATTGGGGAGGTGGATGAGTATGGATACATTTGTAGTTCGAGGAGTAAAAGAATTTATTTCAGGAATGAAAAAAGAAATGGAAAACTTATCAGAGAAAACTAAAAAAGAACTAACTGATTTAGGTAAGAGCTTAAATGATTCAGAACGAAATAGTACTACTTAGAATACAGAAATGTATGACCAAGTAAGGTTTTAGGAGATGAAGAAAAATGATAACAATTGAGAATATCCAAACCTCTGTTATAGATGCTTTGAAAACACAAAATCTAACTATCTATGGCAGCGAAGCAAAAGCAGATTATATAAAGCCTTGTTTCTTCGTTCAAGTAGTATCCGTGCTTTCAGAGCCTGTTACAAGGAATTTTACAGAGAACTCTGTGACTGTACAAATTTTATTTTGTTCTAAGGATGGAACTGATATAGAAAATATAAGAATGCAGGATACATTAAACAGCATATTTTCAAAAGAGCTTAATATAGGTGATAGAAAGCTGCTGCCTAGAAACTTTATATCAGGAACAGATAGTGATAATAGTTTAAGCTACAATTTTGATTTAAATTACCTAAATGAAATCTTAAG
>JAUZPI010000195.1 GCA_030706015.1 Bacillota bacterium | reverse complement strand
GTGTATAAGCTCCTTATTATGAATTTCTATTTGTTCTGCACCGTATCCACCAGGTATCACTAAAATATCAAAAGGAGGTGCATCAGAAAAATCATAATCAGGTTGAACCTTTAATCCATTCCTAGAATGAATCAAATCTTTAGTTTGGGCAATTGTATTTACCTTAAAGGGTTTTATATTAGTTTCTGGATATGCGGCTATTGAAAAAACCTCAAAGGGACTAGAAAAATCTAATACTTCAACCTCATTAAAAAGTAATATACCTACCTTCCATTGTTTTAACTCCATTTTTCTCCTCCTCATAGCATGCTTATTATTCCTTAGATTATCAAATCATTTCCCGCTCCAAACTTTGTCATAAAAATTTTATCCTGAGCAAAATCTAGTGTTACAATATTCAAGCATATTTCAGAGGTTGTACCCAATATTCTATTAGGAGCGTTTGGATTACTTCTCGGCTTGTACGGAGAATCGTTCCACGTACTTATGTATTTAATACCATCCCTAACTAAAACTTGTTCACTGTGAGTATGTCCATAGAAAAAAGCTATTACATCACCCTCTCCCTGTGAGGAAAAGTTCACAGAAACAGCTTGTGCAAAATCCCCACTTGAAGGTATAGAATTGTAACTTATGCCAGCTCTAAAGGCATCTATAATCTGAAGCAAAATATCACTGTTGTAAGCTATGTTATCTGCGCCTATCATACCTTCGTTAAATGGATTTATGTGAGTAAAGAACATAACCTTCCATTCCTTAGAAGGCAATTGTAACGCTGTATGAGCTAACCAATTCAGTTGAGCATCGGAATATGCATAGGTACTTTGTCCTGCATATTTCCATGCTTTAGAGACTTGTTCATCCGGCAAATAAGGAATATCAATAGAGTTTAGAAATATGGCTCTGACCTTATTTTTATGAATATCATGATAGTAATACAAACCATATTTATTGGAGGCATCAAATTTTACTTTACTCTCCAGTTTTCTAAACATAATGTCATATTGTTCCTGCGGCAGCATTGTATACTTTATATTATCTACACCTTCTGACCACAGAGAATTGTCGTCATGGTTTCCCTTTACTAGAAAATAATTATCAATATCTATATTATTCACCAATCTTGATGCAGTATCCAACTGAATTTCCTTTGTATCTCCATTACCTAAATTATCTCCGCAGCATACAGCAAATTCAATATCCATATTTCTATTGATATAATTTAAGGTGGTTATATCTGCAAAACTGGAATTACTCTCAATATGTGGATCAGTAAAAAATACAAAACTCATAGTATTTCCATTCTGCAAACCCTTCGCTTGTGCAATCTGAAAATCCACCATTTCTTTTAAATAACTCGGCACTATATCAGTACCATCTTCTTTTTTCATCTGTTTTCCCTTGCCTTTCTTTAAGGGTTATTTACAATTCTTTAAGTTTACCATTGCTGAAATAATATATGTTCTCCATCTTATATCCGTACTTTCCGTTTTGTTTTCTAATATGCGGTTCAAAGGTGAAGCAACTAACTTCATTTAGCTTCAGCTTATTACCTTTTTCTATATATTTTCTATCTTCCTTTTGAAGTTCTATAGAATGTCCTAAATTTTTAGCGAAGTCCAAATTTTCATAGCCTAAACTATCTATCTTTTCGTTCATGCAATAATATAATTCTTCAAAGGACATTGTTTCACTAGCTATTTCTATTAAATGTTTATGTAATTGCTCTTCAGTTTTTAGTCCTTCTCCAAATTCTAAATTCGTTTGAGAAGCATCTCTTATTACCTTACCCTCTTCCATAATAACGGTTCGTGCGTAATCCCCCCAAAAGCCATCTTTTTCAGGACTTAAATCAATGGTTATAATATCATTCTCTTTTATTGCTGTATTTCCCGGTTCGTATTCCCTTCCTGAAATTGATTTAGTTGTCCTATCGCCTACAAATACAAAGGCTCCAATATCATAGTACCAAAATCGTTGTATACCTCTTCTTCTAAGCAAGTCTTCTCCTAATTCAACTACTTCATATTCTTTCATACCAACCTTTATATTACTGGCTATATCCTTCATTACTAGCTTGGCTATATTTTGTACCTCTTTATTTTTCGTTATCATTTTATAACCTCAATTTCTCAGTTTATTTAACTATGTCTAATAGTTCAGTTAATGAATTTATTGTCTTTCTTTGACCATAGTTGATATCATCCCTTGTTCTATTAATTAGCACCGAAAACATTTCTGACTTATTAGCACCAATAATATCTTTAGGCTCATCACCAATAAATATCATGTCAGAGCTGCTGACCCCTAAACATTTAGATAATTCAGTAAAGCCATTGATATGTGGTTTTCTATACCCTACATCTACAGAGGTTAAAACAACATCTATATATTCCTTAAATTGCTCAATATCTTTTAATACATAGTTCTTGTCCATTCCATAGGGTACATCAGTTAAAATACCTATCTTAATATTTAATTCTTTTAGCTTTTGAAGGGTTGCAATAGTATCCTCATACAGCTTACTGTTTTGCTGAAAATAACTAAAAAACTCGGCTTTTGAACTACTTAAATAATTGTTATTTAAATCCCAAGCATCTAAGATCTCCTCGAAAATCTGATTAGCGCTAACTTCATACTCCCTATAATTTATTCTAGTATTGTATTTAGATAAAATTTGCTTACCAACAACAATTCTCTCTTTATCTATTTTCAATCCGCATCTTACAAGAACAGCTTCTAAGGCTTTTTCATAAAGACTTTCCCAATTTAACGGAACACCTTCATAGGTTATGAGGGTCTTTCCTAAATCAAATCCTATAGCTTTCACTTAAATCTCCTCATACTCTTCCTTTATAAAACGTCTTAATATTAGTCTATCTGTTTCAATTAACTTTGTACCTAAATGATTCATTATAAGCACCCCCAATAAACTTTATATTTATAGCTTTTTTCTCATACAAACACTATTGGTATCTCCAGCATAGGGGCCATAATTTTCAATTACTTCATAACCACATTTTTTATATAAATTAATTGCTTCTGGCTGCTTTATTGCTGTTTGAAGAACAGCGTATTTATAGCCTCTGCCCATAGCTGTGTTCTCCAATTCCTTCACTATCAGCTTTGCAAATCCCTGCTGCCTATATTCCTTTGATACAAATATCCTCTTTAACTCAATAGTATTTTCATTATGCTCCTTAAAGGCTCCACAAGCTGCAGGAACTTTATTTTTATAAATTACCACTACGTCGCCAATAAAATCCACTCTATTATGCTGATCATATTTCCTTTGCAGTTCACCATATCTTTCATCAAGCTCTTGGTCTAATAATTTGATAAGGTTTATAAAATCTATATTGCCACTGTCTGTTTTTAATAATTCTATATTCATTGCTGCATTC
>JAUZPI010000194.1 GCA_030706015.1 Bacillota bacterium | reverse complement strand
ATCACCAAAGATTATAATTTAGATGAAGAGATTAAAAAACACCCAGGATTCGGAAAACCACTTCCGAAAAATTTGTTAAAAGGTGATATTTACAGTAATTTTTTAAATACTGCCAAAGAAGCAGGATATTTACCAACCTGGATTAGTCTTCAAAAGGAAATACGAGAGAGCATTGCATTAACTCTAACATTGATCGAACAAAATACCATTGAATCAAAAATAGTAGATTCCATTAATGAAATAAATGAGAAAATTAAAAAATACAATATCCAGTGTCCACCAAATATGCAACGAGGAAGGATAAGCTTAGAAAGCATTTCGAAACAATACCAGTTCTGGGAATAAAGATAGGGCTGTACTATAAAAATTAGTTAAATAAGATATCAATTGAGTTGCAGATGCAACTTTTTTTGTTTTTAAACGCATCTTAATCCTCATAAACCACTGCTCTAAAAATGTTGTGAATAAATCAATTTGTCGAAAATAATAACATTAAATAGATATTTAATTTTAAGATTAAATTGATTTTTCAATAAACATGGAATATAATAACATTAAATAAATATTTAATTTAATTTTTCGAATCTTATTTAATCATAGGAGGGCTTTAATTGGAAAATAGTTATGAACTCTTAGTCAATAAAACAAAAATAATAATCAATAAACCAGTTGAGTTTATATCAACGATGTATTACTTAGCAAATGAAGAGTTATTTGATGTTCTGTATCAGGAACTTCAATACAAACCAAAAAAAGAATTCAATGAATGGCTGGATTTAATGAAACAAAGTCTTTCTCCATTCTTACAAAAAGAGCTTAAATTTTTCTTTGGCATGGAAAATACAAACGAAGTTAAACCGTTTATTGAATACTGCTTTTCAATAAAAGCTGATGAATCGATTAACGATTTACTCCTAATAGTGGAGGAAAAGGGCGAAAAGAAATTAATTGATTTATTAATTGAATCCATACCTAACGAAGAATTAAGGGATGAGCTAAAAGAAATTTCAAAAAGCCAATCCGGATTTGAGGTTCTTCAAGAAAAACTTGCAAGAATTCGTCCTAACCATGTATCGATGGCCTTTACACGATTAGAAGAGTGCATCAAAGATCCTAGTGAAGCACTCCAAAGATTTCGTTTTCTTATTAATGGGCTTTATCAAAAAAACTTTCTTCCCATTGAAAAGGACATTTTCGAGAAATGTATAGTTGGAATTAATAAATACTCCGCAATCTTCAAAGAAAATCCCGAGGCATTATTTAAAAATTTTATTAAATTTGATCTTAAAAATTTCACAAAAGACATTGTTATAATAATCAGTTACTTCACTCCAGGACCATATACGATATTAACTAACAGTATGAAAACAGCCGATTGGATCATTTTAGGCATAGATACAGATCGCCTATTTAAAAATAGAAGAGAAAAAGAACTTGTAACTCGATTTATTAAAGCAATATCCGACGAACGAAGAATGAAATTAATTCAGCTCCTATCAAAACGACCTTACTACGGACAGGAACTGGCAATATTACTAGATTTAACGCCTGCGGCTATTTCTTATCATTTTAACTTTTTACATGATTTAGACTTAGTGAAATCCGAGAGAGTTGATCACAGAATTTATTACAGTATCAATAAAGAATTAATTGGAACTATGTTTGACCTTTGCAAAAAATCCATTTTGGAGTAAATAGGGGGCAAGTTAAAATGTTGGGCATTTTAAAAAATCGTAATTATGCCATTTTGTTTTCAGGCCAGCTTGTTTCGACAATAGGGAATAATTTATATACAATTGCATTACCTTGGTATGTATACTCCATTACAGGTTCGAAAAAGGCTTTGGTATTATCGGGATTATCTGTTTTTATCCCACATATTGCGGGATTATTTGTTGGTACTTTTACGGATCGATGGATAAAAAAGGACACAATGATTTGGGTTGATTTATTAAGAGGAATCATAACTATCTTGTTAGCGGTTCTTGCGATCAAGCATGTATCTTTTTATTATTTTATCGCTCTCGTTTTTTTACTGCAGCTTGTTGGTTCCTTTTTTAGTCCCGCATCATCAGCAATGACCCCGTTACTTGTAGAAAAGGAGGATTTACCGAGTGCTTTTGGATTAAGCCAATCGGGGAATGCAGTTGCACAATTAATTGGAACAGTAGGAGGAGGGGCATTATTTGGTTTAATCGGAGCACCACTACTATTTTTTAGTAACGGTATAAGCTTTTTCCTTTCTGTCCTAAGTCTTTGTTTTATCCGTATACAGGAAACAATCCATCATGAAAATATTTCGAATTCTTTTATTCAAAATTGGTTAAATGGGATACAGATGATTTATCGTTCAAAATCGATTTTACGTATTATTGCAGCAGGACTCCTTGCAAACTTCGGCCTCGCCCCTCTAGAAATAACCTTCACAGCTTGGATTAAAGGTCCAATGCATAGCAATTCCTTTTCGTTCGGTTTAATTAATGCGGGATTTTTAACTGGGCTACTAATAGGTGGACTACTAATGCCTATTATCCGTAAAAGAATCAACTCAATAAATACATTAAAATATGGATTACTTTTCATTGGAATATGGATAGCATTAATTGGAGTGTTTCCGAATTTTTATTGGGCATTGTCTGTGATGACTATAGTAGGTATTGCATTAGCATTAGTGAATACCTCGTTAGATGTTTTGCTAGTTGATATTGTTCCACAACATATGCGGGGGCGGGTTTTCGGGGCATTTAACGGTTTAATCGTCCTTTCTGGTCCCATAGGACTGTCCATACTTGGGAGTTTATTATCCTATATTTCTTTATCGTGGATGTTTGTAATCATCGGTGCACTGAGTTTAGTAGGAGGATTAATCTATTATATCCCCATTAAAAATAACATTGGAGAAATTTCAAGCCAAACCCAATCCGTTTAATCATATTGCAGCATTACCAATTTAGGATATTAGTGGATGATTTTCCACCTTGCACTGTCCGAATGAGCCTTGTAGTAAAGTTCTAACCATCATACCTGGAAAATAAGCTACGGTTTTGTTCGAATAATAAAGAGCCATGATGCACATGGCTCTAATTTTCCCCTTAAAGATCTTCCGAAATTTTTCCCACTGACTCTTTGTCTTTCGATTGAAAGTTTTATTATAGCAGGGAAAAGGTTATCCGCGAGAAGGCATGTAAGGCATCAAGACTTCTGCAAGTCCATGCAAGCTTAATGTATGAAGCCAAACGGTTCCTGCTCCTGTGAGTTTCACCAAAAACATCCCGTCACCGCTTAGAAACATGTTTTTGAATCCTTTGAGTCGTTGCACTTCAAATGATACTCTTGAATCATAGGCGGCGAGATGTCCTGGATGAACGAGAATCGTTTCTCCTGCCTCTAGATACATTTCATTTACTTCCCCGTCAACGGATATAAACGCCAATCCATTGCCATCTAACTTGTT
>JAUZPI010000193.1 GCA_030706015.1 Bacillota bacterium | reverse complement strand
CAATATTATTTGGCATACTGATTACCTCCCGTGTGTGTATTTGTCTAGTCAACTTTTATATAACACGTTGGGGTACAGTATGCTATATTTATTTTTTGGTAATGTTACCAATCTAGATTCTTATTTTGCAGAACTAAAGTTAAGGATAGATTTTGGATGAAAGAATAGATCTTAAAGCAAGCCTCACTCTACTCTGCAGATGACAGAACTTTAGAATGGCTTTGAACTTCGTTAGCAGATATAGAAGATAATTTAGATGCAAAGATAATAGTGGAATTACTTGAAGATTGTATTGACGAAGAGGAAGAAGCTAACAAAAAAATAATTCTCGATAGAATTAGTGAATTGAAACAATTTGCTGAATTTAATAAAGAGTTGATAGAAATATATTCAAGTGAATTGAAATAAAACAACAGGTTAAAATCCATGGGGCTCATAGAAAAGTATTCTCCATGGATTTTCAACGTTACATATTTATTTTATTAATAATATTGTCTATAATTATTGTATAGAAATATATTTGAGAGATATAACAATTAATAATTGTTATGTACCCTAAAGAACTACAAGGGGGAATAGCATGTTAAGAGAAAGAGATATAAATAAAGTTAGATACATGGTTGTTTGTGTAAGTGAATTTGCAAATAGATTTAATATAGATGATAGAGAAGCTTTTAATTATCTGAAAAAACATAGGGCTATAAAATTTTTGCTTGATAACTATGAGATCGAGCATACACTCAGTCTAGATGATGCCATAGAAGATATGTTAATTGTGTCTAGGAAAAATGGAGGGTATATGCAATGATTTTATATCATGGATCAAATATTTTCATAGATAAGATAGATTTAAGTAAATGCAGACCCTATAAAGATTTTGGTAGAGGCTTTTACTGCACTACGATTAGAGAACAAGCAGAGCTTATGGCTAAAAGGGTAGCTGCGATTTACGGTGGAAATCCTATAGTTACTGAGTTTGATTTTTGTGAAGATATTTATAAAGATAGTGATTTGGCAATAAAAGAATTCCATATGCCATCCAAAGAGTGGGCAGTTTTTGTTTTGAATAATAGAAATAGGCATTTTACAGATATTAAGAATAAAGAAAACAATCATGATAATAAATATGATTTGGTAGTAGGTCCAGTTGCGGATGACGCTTTGGCAGTACTTTTTAGAACCTTTACCAATGGTCTTATAGATATGGATGCTTTAGTTAAGGATATGAAATTCAAGAGGTTTACGAATCAGTATTCTTTCCATACAGAAAGAGCTGTTAGTTATCTAAAGGTCAGAAATCAAAAGGATTTATAAACTTCATGAGCAATATTAAGAAAGAAGGAGGGCTTTCATGGATCCTAAGAAAATCTTAATAGAAGGTATTATTCAGGACTTAGTTAGCTATATATGTGAAGATAAAGGCGTTGCTATAGATGAAGCTATGACAATAGTTTATAACTCCATAGTTTATACAAAACTAATAGAGGAAGCAACTGGTCTTTATATAGAAGGTTCGGCTTATGTGTATGAACTTTTAAAGGACGAATTGGATGAGGGAGTATTGAAACAGAAAGAGATATGATTAGAAAGGCTCGAATTATTCATAATAAGAGCTGGTATGATGAAGTAGATAATTTGCTTGCATAGAATATGGAGCTATAAGTTTCAAATCTAGAAACACTGGAATTATTTCTGGTGTTTTTTCATATGAAGATGGTTTAGAAAAGCAAACTATATTTTTATTTATGTATTTATTAAATGAAACCTTTTGTCTATAATTACATTATAGCAATATATGTATGAGGCATAATAATTGATCATATTTTTGCTAGATAACTACGAAATTGAACATACGCTAAGCCTTGATGATACTATAGAAGATATGCTTCTGGTATCCAGGAATAGTGGAGGGTATATGTAAAAATTTTTTGACTGTGTTAAAAACATTAAGGGGTGAACTATATAAATACGATAAAAATGGAATTTGAGATGCCCTCAGAAATACTAAATTATGTTTCTGTAAATGATAGTAATTATAGTGATAGAGTAAGAGAATTAATGATATATGTTCTTGTAAAGGAAGGCAAAATTTCCTTTGGCAAAGGTGCGCAAATGCTCGGGATAACAAAGATTGATTTTATTACTGATTTAGGAAAACTAGGTATACCTTATTTTAATGAGAGTATTACTGAAGTTGAGAGCGACCTGAAAACTTTGGATAATTAAGAGTAAAATGTGATTGAAATAAGTAAAGGTGAGGATGAGGTTAAATGGAGATTACCAGAAAGAAGAATAAATTCACCGGATACTTGATGTCTCAAGATAAAGTTATTGGAGAAATCTCAAATAATGAGGTAGTTAGTATTGATAATGAATTAGCTCCCCTGTACATTAAAAATACTGGGGATTTTGAAGGATGGTTAAAGCTTAGGAGTATAGATTTACACAGGACTAATTCACGACTTTTAAAGAAGGTCTTAAGGCTAAATACTAACGATGAGGTTGACATAGTACTCAGTGTACATGGACTAACAATAACAGATACCTACTGGGTAAAGGAAAAAAACAGTAATCTTACATATAAAGATGTAAGGTTTACTACAGATAAGTTCAGTGATCTTGCTTTATTTGGAGATCCCAATGCATTTTCCTTTGAGGTTTCGCTGACACCTGAGATGACCAATATCGGAAGCTATGAAAAGTGTTGGAAAGTAAGAAATGGGAATTGGTATATGTATAAGCAAGGTTCAGTTAATGAGCGATTTTCAGGTTAGATATTTAGGTGGATTTAAAAAATTCCTTAAACCTAAAGTCATCAGACTTTAATAGTTTTTCGATTAAACTTTGATGAAAAAAGAGGTGTTAAATACGATAACATTTGAGGAAAAGTTTTCGTCAATCTTTATTAGAATCTACGGTGGAATGCAGGGTTGAGGGATGTGTTTTTGTCAGGATTTAAGGGGTAAGTACAGTAGCAAAGTAGAGAGGGCTGAAAAGGCTTGAAATAAGGGGTTTCTGAGCATGG
This sequence comes from Bacillota bacterium, assembly GCA_030706015.1. GTDB lineage: Bacteria > Bacillota > Clostridia > Clostridiales > Clostridiaceae > JAUZPI01. Next base: position 577 of record JAUZPI010000193.1, on the reverse strand, counting down.
GGCTTTCCGAATATGAATATGAGCGGAGGGTGTCATTGCCCGGAAACCCTTGTTTTTTCTGTTGGGAGAACAATCCATGATATAAAAAGGATAGGGTTGAGGAGACAGAATGGATGTTATGAAGCAATACACCGTCTATTACTGGCAATTTTTTTGCTATTTTACTCAATTCAAGCTGTAGATAATATCTTGTAATCATTATTTTTGTACTGTGGAGAAATTTCGAAATGGCACATTCTCTTTTAATCTTGGCTCATTCTTATTTCTCAATTATTTTTGAGGTATCTGATTGCATCTACTAGGTGGTATAATTTTCTTATCAAAAATATGGGGAGTGATACTTGTGGTAAAATAGGTTACCTAAAAGGTTGGAATAGTAAATAAATTAATTAGCATCAATTAGAGATAAAGTTGTGGAGATTGGAGAATAATATGGAAATAAAAAGCATACCTTGCTTGAATTGCATGAAACCTTATGCAGCTTTAAGTCACATCGGCAATGCAAACCGTTATATGATATATCGCGAAAAGCCGCGGTCATCCGAGCCGCAGATTAAAATGGGAGGATAATATCGAT
>JAUZPI010000192.1 GCA_030706015.1 Bacillota bacterium | reverse complement strand
TACTATCTTAGTGTAATCAAAGCTTCCAGAAAAGGAGGGAGCTAAGCTACATACCAGCTTTCGTCCTGAATTAACTGCATTTTTAACTTTTTCTAAATCACTTACTATTCTTCTAGCGTTTTGAGGACATATAACCAAGCAGTGGCTGCAGTATACACATCTATCCTCTACAATTTCAGCATGTCCATTTTTAAATTTTATTGCTTTTACAGGACAGGAACGCAGGCATTTATAACAATTTTTGCAATTTGCTTTTGAAAAACTAATATAGCTCATAATCCACCTCCATAGTTTTTATTTAGCAAAGGAATGACATGGTTGTGAAAAATATTATTTACATTATCAACATTTGCAGAGATTATTGGACCATCATTTACTCTTAAAGATACTCCAGTAGTACAGTGACCTAAGCAAAATGAGCCTTTTATTTCAATTTTATCTTCAAGTTTGTTTTCGCCTATAAGGTTTTGGATAGCAGTAATAACTTGATAGGAACCTTTTAGGTGACAGGCACTTCCAACACAAATGATAATTTCTATCACTAAGCTCACCTTCCAGCTTTTATATTTATTCTATAATAAATACTATACACTACCTATTGTATAATATAACCAATTTTAAAGATACAAATACCATTAGTCTTAACATAAATATTAGATATTGAAATATTGCTTTTATAGTATAGGTGAATTATTAATACTTTAAGTGGAATACTAAGATTGGTGGTGAGATATATGGGGATTTATACTAATGATGATGATGCTAATAAAAAACATAAATTATCAATATCAATTAAAGATAATTTTACTAGAATTAATGAAAAATTTACTGATTGTCCTGATATTATAACTAGACATGTTTATCTAAAGGACAAAAGAGAAGCTTATTTTATATATGTAGAGGGAATGATCAATACAGATTTAGTTGAAAGGGATTTTATAACACCTATAGTTTCCTCGGATTTTCAACATTTATTTGTTGATGCAGCAATACAGAATTTACCAACCAGTAAAATCACGTATCGTTATGATATTGATTCAATAGTTACGGATATTCTCACTGGCTGTACTGCTTTCATAATCGATGGTATGAACTTTGCAGTATGTACAGCATTAAGAAAATTTGATAAAAGAAGCGTTACTGAACCTGAAGTGGAAAAGAATGTGAGAGGATCCCATGAAGGATTTGTAGAGCCTATAAATACCAATTTTGCTTTGCTTAGAAGAAGAGTAAAGAATAATAAATTGAAATTCAAAACAGTAAAATTGGGAACCATGACCAATCAATCAGTGGCTGTGGCCTATATAGATGGACTATGTGATAAAGAACTATTAGATATTTTATATAATAAAGTTAAAGGGATAAATATTGATGGGCTTCTTGCAGCTGGATATGTGGAGCAATCTATTACGGATTTTAGAAATTCACCTTTTCCTCAATACCAAACCACTGAAAGACCAGATAAAGCAGCAGCAGCACTTCTAGAGGGTAAGTTTGTAATACTAGTGGAGGGTACTCCGGTTGTATTGATAACACCAGTAGACTTTTTTGCATTTTTTCAGGCAATGGACGATTATAGTACTAATTGGATGTTTGGTAATTCGGTAAGAGCACTTAGATTTTTTGCAATGATGATTGCTATTGTTTTACCAGGTTTTTATGTAGCAATAACTACCTTTCACTATTATATGGTGCCATTAAATTTGCTGGTTCCTCTAGCAGAATCCAGAGCAAGAGTGCCATTTCCACCTATTGTGGAAGTGCTTATTATGGAAATTACTATTGAGATGTTAAGAGAAGCAGCCATTAGACTACCAACTTATATTGGATCATCTATCGGCGTGGTAGGTGGTATAATCATAGGTCAGGCAGCGGTTCAGGCAGGAATTGTTAGTGACCTTCTTATTATTGTAGTTGCAATAACGGCAGTTGCATCCTTTGTGGCACCAAATTATGATATGGGATATGCTATTAGATTACTTAGGTTTATTGAAATAGTACTTTCTGCAATCTTTGGAATTATAGGGATAGTAATATTTTCGGCAATTATACTTGCACATCTGGTAGTTTTAGAATCAATGGGTCAGCCATATTTTCAGCCATTAATCCCGTTTAAGTTTTCAGGCTTAAGGGATTCCATTGTTAGATCTCCGTTTCATTTTTTAAAAAAGCGCCCGGATATAGCAAAACCTAAGGATAAGATAAGGGGAGAAGGTAATGAAGGAGAATAGGGGAAACATATCATCAAAGCAAATGCTTACATTTATGTTATCTGCTCAAATTGGAGTAGGAATACTTTCCTTGCCATCGGATTTAGCAAAGGAAATGGGACATGATGGGTGGATTGCAGTTGTTTTATCTGGAGTATTAACTTCAATTATAATAGTCATACTGGTAAAGTTTTTAAGACGGTATAATAATAAATCTATTTTGCAAATTAATGAGTACTTGTATGGAAAAACCATTGGGCTCATTATAAATTTTTTCTTTGCAGTCTATTTACTGGCAACTTCTGCAGTTGTACTAAGAAGATTTGCTGATGTGGTAAGACTTATAGTGCTTAGGTTAACTCCTCCATTAGTTTTAAGCCTGTTTATGTTAATACCCACAGTATATTTAGTGTGGTATGGTCTAAAGCCAATATGTAGATTTGCTAATACATTATACGTGATTTTGTTTATTACATCAGTTATTTTAGCTCTAGTTTATAAGAATATTAGAACAAGTTTTTTAATGCCTGTAGGCCAAGTAGATATGGGTTTGATTTTAAAAGGAATGTATATAGCCAGTTACTCTTACCTTGGTATTGAGGTAATAACAATAATATATCCTAAGGTCATGGATAAAAATAAAATCATGAGTTCTGCAGTAGCAGGTAATATGATAACCTGTATTTTTTACACTGTGGTAGTGGCAATGACTACTGCATTATTTGGGGAGAACTTATTGAGGAGTCTAGAACTGCCAATATATAGTCTTGTTCAAACTTATAGAGATCCAATAGTAGAGAGGATTGACTTGTTTTTTATTGCTCTTTGGTTTCCAGTAATGGGAAATGCCATGAGAACCTATTTCTTTTGTTCTTATGTATCAATGTGTCAGATCTTTGGCATTAAAAAAAAGGGTGGATTTTATGCAGCATTTATTGTTGTTTTAATAATTTTCAGTAGAATTCCTAAGGATTATTTGGATGTAATCAGATATGGTTCATATTCTAATATGGCTGGAATTGCAGTTGTAACGTTTTTTATTTTAAGTTATCTTTTCTCATTTATAAACAGAAGAGGGGTTGTTGATAAATGAAAAAGGTATTTGTGTTATGGCTGGTATTTATATTTTTTTTAACAGGATGCTGGGATCAAAGAATTTATGAAAGAACAGGTTTTATAATAGAATTAGGAATTGAAACCGGAAGAGATAAAAAATTATTGGTAACCTACTCTGTTCCTGTAATAGGGCTTGGAAAGAGCAATCTTGTTGAATTAGACGATGAAGAAACAAATTTGTTAAGAGAGGGAAGGGAAGAAGCTAGGAAGGTCTCACCTAAACTCTTGGAGGGGGGCAAGATTCAACAGATTCTAGTCTCAAATGAATTAGCTGCAAAAGGTATACATAATGTAATGGAGATATTTACAAGAGAC
>JAUZPI010000191.1 GCA_030706015.1 Bacillota bacterium | reverse complement strand
GATTTCTGCTGTCTGTACTCTAGCTGCCAGCAGGATACCGCCTATAGCTGCAAAGGCTGCAGATAATATATAAGCAAGAACTCTATATTTATTTACAGGTATCCCTGATAATCTAGCTGCTTCCTTATTGCCACCAATGATATACATATATCTTCCATACTTAGTCTTGTTAAGAAATATATGCACTAGCAGTACAATTGCTATCATAATTATGATTATCCAAGGTACCTGCCCTATTTTTATAAATGCTTCAGTTAACTGTCCTTCTGAGAAATTCCCATCAGGCATCACCATATTTTGAGATATGGTTGCACCTTTGGTATAGGTTAAAGCTACTCCTTGAAAGATAAACATAGTAGCCAAGGTAAGCAGCATATCTGGAATTTTTACCTTTACAACTAGAAAAGAATTCACCGCACCTATAATCAGACCCGCCAATAAAGCTATTACTATTGAAATAAAGGTTCCCTGCTTATGCCAAACAAATAGCGATATTATTACTGCATCTGCTATAGAGGCCGCAGCACCTACAGATAAATCAAAACCTCCTACTGTTAGAGATATAGTAATACCTATGGCTATAATTGTTACGATAGATATGGAACGAAGTATATTTACAATATTTTGCCCCTGAAAAAAATTCTTTTGGACTACCCCAAAAACTAATATTAATAAAGCTATAGTTATCAAGGTTCCATACTTATATAAAAAATCAAACACTTGAAAACTGCTTTTCCCAGCACCCTTAGTGCGTATACTGCTATTAATACTCACGATCAATGCCCTCCTGTCGAATAAAATAAAAGTTCTTCTTCATTGGTTTCACTAGTCCTTAGCTCCTTCACAATTTTCCCATCGTAAATTGCGTATATTCTATCTGTAATACCTAAAAGCTCTGACATCTCGCAGGAAGCATAGATTACAGTTCTACCTTGCTCTGCTAAATCCCGTATGAGCTTAAAGATATCTTCCTTGGCACCTACATCTACTCCTTTTGTAGGCTCATCAAAGATAAATATCTCTGCATCTGTATGAAGCCATTTTCCTACTACTACCTTCTGTTGGTTTCCTCCAGATAGCAGTGCTGCCTTCTGATTTCCACTGGTAGCTTTTATTTGAAGTTTTTTTATCAAATCCAAGGCTACTTCACTTTCCTTCTTTAAATTAAAAAAGCCTAAGGTCTTTGAAAACTTACTTATATCAGTAGAAGAAATATTTACAGCTATAGATTCCTCTGTGAGTATTCCTTCCTTTCTTCTCTCCTCTGGAATTAGCGCTATTTTATTTTTAACTGCGTCCCTTGGAGACTTTATTTTAATTCTTTTACCTTTTATAAAAATATCCCCATTTACCCTATTTGAAACACCAAAGACAGCATTACAAAGCTCAGTTTTGCCAGCTCCCACAAGACCAGCAATACCTAGAATTTCTCCCTTATTAGCATAAAGACTTATTCCTTTAAGCTTGCCGTTGTCTCTTAGGCTTTCTAGCTTTAATATATTTTCCTTTGAAACAAAAGCTCTCTTTTCAAAGCTTTGCTCAAAACCTTTACCAAGCATATATTCAACGATTTTATTTTGTGTTAAAGCTTTAATCTCTTTATTTGTAACAAACTCCCCATCCCTAAGTACTGTTACTTCATCACATATCTTAAATAATTCAGGCAGCCTATGAGAAATGAAAATAATTCCAACATTCTTTGATTTCAGATCCCTGATTACCTTAAAAAGTTCTCCTGTTTCTCTATTACTTAACGGTGCTGTAGGCTCATCAAGTATAAGAAATTTACATTGGCTAGATATAGCTCTTGCAATAAGAACCATCTGCTTTTCAGCTAAAGTAAGCTCCTCTCCAAGCTTTCTTACAGAAATATTTAAATTTAAGCCTTTGAGAATCTCTTCAGCCTTTTTATAAACACTCTTCCAATTTATAAAGAGCTTCTTATCCATACCGTTAGCTATTTCATCTAATAAGATATTTTCAGCAGCAGAAAGGTAAGGCACTATGACAGTGTCCACCTCCTGATATACTACCTGTATTCCTTTTTCCTTAGCAGCTTTAGGTGAGGTAACGTGCATAGGCTTTTCATCTATAAATATTTGGCCTGTATAATGGTTATAAGCTCCTGAAAGGACTTTCATCAAGGTTGATTTTCCTGCTCCATTTGCCCCTACCACAGCATGAACCTTTCCACCTTCCGCAGTAAAGTTTACGGATTTTAGAGCCTTTACTCCTGGAAACTCAATGGATATATCCTTCATTTGTAATAAAACTTTTTCTTTAGCTAACATAATGCACCTTCTCCACTAAAATAATTTACTACTTCTTGCCATTCTTCTCCTTAAGAGCTTTTATCCAAGGTTCATCAAAGGCATCGCTTTTACCCCACGTAGGTATCACATCCCCAAGATTCTGCATGTTAACTGTCTTTCCTGAATTCTTAAGCTGCTCTCCATTTATTATGTTAGCTTCTAAATCATAATAGGTTGGCGTAGTTTCTCCTGCTATCTTTTTAAGAACAAGCCTGATATCTGTTGCACCTATAAGCTTTGGATCAACAGCTGAAGTTTCAACCCAAGGGCTGTTTTGTTCTTGAATAGCTTGAAGATCTGCATTTGAAGCATCTATTCCATATATCTTAATCTCTGAACGTCCTGCTTCTTTTACTGCTCTCTCTGCACCTATAGCAAAAGCATCCCAGGAAGCAAATATGGCATCTATTTCACCCTTTGGATGTTTTGCAAGCATTGCTGCCACTGCATTTTGAGTTTGAACTGAAGTATCTGCTGCAGCCACTCCAAATCTCTCTATCTCTTTAACTCCAGGATATTTTTGAAGCAGTGCGTTATAAATCCTGTTTCTATTAACCATTGGTGGGAAGCCGTCTACCCAAAGATAAATAATATTGGCCTTTCCGTTATGGTCCTGAATTAATTTTTTAAAGGATAACAAGGCTAAGCTTTCATCATCTTGAGCTGTTAATGTAACCCCGTTGACTTTTGCTATCTCTGTATTGGAGTCAAAACTAACCACCGGCTTTCCTTTTGCCACTATTTTTTTAACATCATCTACAGTAGCTGCATCATCACCATGGGAAATAATAAAGCCATCATAGTCCTTTTGTAAGGCTTGATTTATAGCATCATGGAATTTAGCACTATCTCCATTAGCGCTAAAAGTATCCACTGTTGCTCCAACTGCTTCACCTTCTTGCTTTGCCCCTGCTAGGAACTGCGCAGTATGGTCATCTCCGCCAATCTTGCTTACTACAAACAATTTAAGCTTCTTTCCATTTATTTTGGCCGGAATAGCAGCACTGCTGCTTGAATTTGAAGAGGTCTGCTGAGCAGCTCCATCAGTCTTTTTTGTACCGCTGTCACTGCTGCTTGAGCAAGCTGTTAACCCTAAAGCCCCTATTGTTGTTAATGCTGCCAGCATTATTGCTATAAATCTTTTTTTCATTGAATAGTCCCCCTTTTAAATATTTAAATTTCTGCAGCACATTGACTGCCTATAATATAAAAAAGCCCCCATCTGATTAAGATGGAGACTTTTTTATAAAAATCTGTTTGTGAATAACTTCCCATCCTCATCTCTCAGAATTAAATCTGCTGGAATTAGCACCATCACCCCAAAATGTGGTTGCTGAAACGTCAT
>JAUZPI010000190.1 GCA_030706015.1 Bacillota bacterium | reverse complement strand
TTAGCCATAGCTTTAGCTTCTTCCATTAAAGCTTCTGGGTCTACTACTTTATTTACTAAACCAATTCTAAATGCTTCTTCAGCATCTATCATTCTTCCTGTAAATATTAATTCTTTAGCAACCCCTTGACCAACAAGTCTTGCAAGTCTTTGAGTTCCACCAAATCCTGGTGTTATTCCAAGAGATACTTCTGGTTGACCAAATTTAGCCTTTGCAGATGCTAATCTTATGTCACAAGCCATAGCTACTTCGCATCCTCCACCTAATGTAAATCCATTAAGTGCAGCTATAACTGGTTTAGCTAAACTTTCAAGTTTTCTAAATACTTTATTTCCTAGTATTCCGAATTTTCTTCCTTCTATAACATTCATGTCTTTCATTTCGCTGATATCTGCTCCAGCTACGAATGCTTTACCTGCTCCTGTTAATATAACAGCAAGTATATCATTATCTTTATCTAGCTCATCAACTACTAAGTCAAGTTCTGTTAATGTTTCTGTGTTGAAAGCATTCATTGCCTTTGGCCTGTTAATTGTTACAATAGCAATTTTACCTTCTTTTTCAAGGATGATGTTTTTTAATTCCATTACTGATCCTCCCTAAATTTTTCTTGTACTTGTTAATATTCTAACAATTTCGTTTAAAAAAAATGTTGAAGTTCTAAACTCCAATTTTTATTATATAAAATATCAAAGCATTTTTCAATAAAAAATCCAAGTTTTCAATAACATTTTTAAGTATTTGACAATTTTAATGACCTTATTTAATATCTCCATTTAATAGACAAGTAAGTGTTAATAAACTCTCACTTAGATGGACATTTTCTACTACCACCTCTTCTGGTACTATTAAGTCCACTGGTGCAAAATTCCACAAGCCATTTACACCGTTTTTTACAAATTTATCGCATATTGATTGAGCACTTTTAGCTGGTACACAAAGAACTCCTATATCTATCTTGTTATCTTTCAAATAATCATCCAAATAGTCGATATCCATTATCTCTATATCCCTAATTTTTAATCCAATTAGTTTAGGATTTATATCAAATATTGCTTTTATATTAAAGCCTAACTTTTGAAAATTTATATAATTAGCAATAGCCTGACCAATATTTCCAGCCCCTACTATTACCACGTAATATTCTTTAGTCAGCCCTAGAATGTGCCCAATCTCATTAGATAACTCCCTAACATTATAACCATAACCTTGCTGTCCAAAGTCCCCAAAACAATTTAAATCCTGCCTAATTTGAGATGCCGTAAATCCTATTCTTTCACTTAATTCTTTTGAAGATATTCTATCTACATCATTTCTCAGCAATTCATTTAGATATCTATGATATTTGGGTAACCGCTTTATAACAGCCATTGAAATATTCTTTTTCCTCTCCACGTCAAGCACCCCTTACAAAGTTCTCTTTATACTATTCTATCACAATATTAATATTTTACACCAATAATATAGTAATACTATGTAGGCCAAGCTGTCAAATTTTTAACTAATAAAAAGTAAATATTTGTGCTTAATTAAATTAACCCTACAAAAAATCTATTCCTCATTGTACAATATATCTATATGATTTTTTTGAAGAAGCAAATGGGTACACGTACAAAGGAGGTGCATCTGACATGATAGTGTTAAGTTGCAAGGAAATAAACAAGAGTTATGGTATTGATATAATTTTAGAATCAGTATCTTTCAATATAAATGAGGGAGAGAAGGTAGGACTTATTGGTCCTAATGGAGCTGGTAAATCAACGCTATTTAAAATACTAACCTCACAGCTTGATCAGGACAAAGGTGAGCTATTTATAGATAAAGGGAAGAAGCTAGGTTATTTGTCTCAGCATTTATCTTTGGAGTCCACCAATACAATTTACGATGAGATGCTTTTGGTTTTTGATCAATTAGTGAGTATGGAAAACAAATTAAAGGATTTAGAAATAAAGATGAACGAACCCTATGATCCTTCAAAGGAAGAATACCATAATAAGCTTATAAAAGATTATACTACTATGAGTGAGCTTTATACTAATAATGGCGGATATACTTTTAGGGGGGAAATAAATAGAGTTCTTAAAGGTCTTGGTTTCATAGAGGAGGATTTTCAAAAACCTATTGCAATATTAAGCGGTGGTCAAAAAACGAGAATTGCTTTGTGTAAGCTTCTTCTCATAAAGCCTGAAATACTACTTTTAGATGAGCCCACAAACCATCTTGATCTTGAGGCTATTGAATGGCTGGAAGAATACCTTAAAGCCTATAAAGGTACTATTATAATAATATCTCATGATAGATATTTCCTTGATGCAGTAACCAATAAAACATTAGAATTAATAAATGGACACGTAAACTGCTATAATGGTAATTATACTGCTTCCATTGAACTTAAGGAAAAAAATTATGAGGTTCAATTAAAAGCATATAATCTTCAGCAGACTGAAATAAAAAGGCAGGAAGATATAATAGATAGGTACCGGTCTTTTAACAGAGAAAAAAGTATTAAAGCAGCTGAAAGCAGACAAAAAGCTTTGGATAAAATCGAAAGAATAAAGCCGCCGGATAGAGATGGAAGAGCATCAAAAATTCAGCTTGAAACCTTGATCAAGAGTGGAAATGATGTACTTCATGTAGAAGCTTTGAAGAAAAGCTTTGGTGAAAAGTTATTATTTAAAAATGTAGAAATGGATATAAAAAGAGGAGAGAAAATAGCTCTCATTGGGGAAAATGGCAGAGGAAAAACTACTTTGTTTAAGATTTTATTAGAAAGCGAACAAAGTGACAGCGGATTTATGACATTAGGAAAAAACGTTTTTACTGGTTATTATGATCAGGAACAGTCAAATTTAAATACTGAAAAAACAATTATAGATGAGGTATGGGACGATTTTCCTGAGCTAACTACTACTGAAGTTAGAACCGCTTTAGCTGCCTTCTTATTCACTGGTGATGATGTTTTTAAAAAAATTTCCACTCTTAGCGGAGGAGAAAAATGTAGAATCAACATATTAAAGCTAATGCTATCCAAAAGCAATTTTCTTCTTCTGGATGAGCCAACTAACCACCTTGACATTGTTTCCCGTGAAGCTTTAGAGGATGCTTTACTTGGCTATGACGGTACCTTGCTTGTTATATCTCACGATAGATACTTTTTAAACAAGGTAATATCTAAAATATTTGAACTTAAACAGGAAGGTATTAAAGAATACCTTGGAAATTATAGTTACTATATAGAAAAGAAAGCTAATCCTCTTAGATTTCAGCATGAGGAAGAATTCTCCGGTAAAACAAAAACGCAAATCCAGCAGGAGAAAAAAAAGAAAAAAGAATCCGAAAAACAGGAAAGAGAACTTAAGCAAAAAACAAAAAATATTGAAAAGTCTATTTCAGATATAGAAAAGAAAATTGAAGATTTACATGAGCAGTTGTGTCTTGAAGAGGTTTATTCAAATCCTGAAAAAAGTAAAGATATAAACAATGATATATTATCACTGCAGACACAATTAGACGAACTTTATGTTCAATGGGAAGAAATGATTGATTAATAACACGGGGCTGTCGCATTAGCATAAAAAATATGCTGAGGCGGCAGCCTCCTTTTAACGTTTTGTGGAAATTTGTATAGTGATTTAAGATACGATATACTCTATAAATAAAAAATTGCGCACTTTAATAAGCCCTAGCTGATAAGG
>JAUZPI010000019.1 GCA_030706015.1 Bacillota bacterium | reverse complement strand
TGATTTAAAAAATAAATATGAGTTGCAGCAGGATGGCTATGGTATCTATAAATATATTACTAAAGGCAAAGGCGAGGAAGCGGAAGAAGTTAAAATTTATCTGACAAATTTCAATTTAATAAGCGCTACTAGAATAAGATTCGTGGATGAAGATCATGAAGGAGTAAAGTTGATTTTAAAGTCCAGCACTGGAGAAATGATAGAAAAGATTGGTGAGGCTGAGGTGTTTGATGACACTAAGAGCTTTAAGAACTTCCTGGGAACTTTGGATTTGGCTTTCAAGGGTAAAGCAGATGATGTTACAGATTTAAAAACATGGATAAATAAGTTTTTTGCTTTAGAAACTGAGGAAATTTACAACGGAGTTCAATTTAAAGTTAAAGATAATCAAGTACTCCTTATAACTAATGATGGAGCTGTATGTAAAGATAAAATATACAGAAATATTAAAAATGATGGTAGAAACAATGTTAATGTTATGACTAAAGAAAGTTTGACCAGTGATGAATTAAGGAAAATTAAGAAGTATATTTTTAGGTTTGCTACACCCGAAAAAACAATTTCCATTTTAGGAACGATAATAAATAACTTAGCAGTAGCACATTGCAAGATTGCAAAAGTAAAATTGCATCATTTGCTTATCATTGGTGAGGCAGGGAGTGGTAAAAGTACTATATTGGAAAATGTAATAGCTCCTATATTAAATTATCCCTTGAATGAAATAAAGTCATTGGGATTAGCAACTAATTTCAGCTTAATTAAAGACTTAAGTGATGGAAATTATAGCATGATCTATGAAGAGCATAAGCCATCCAGATGGGACAGATATAAAATATCAAAAATAAGTGAGATTTTAAGAAACCTATATGATGGTTCCACAGTTGCAAGAGGTGATAAGGCCTTTAAATCTAAGAACTTTTATCTTGAAAGACCAATAATTATAGCCGGTGAGGAAAGCTATCACAATAATGAGAAAGCTTTGATTGATAGAAGTTGTATTATCTATACTTCTAAGAATGAAAGAACCAAGGAAAACAGTGCTGCAATGGAGTGGATTATTGAGAATGAAGGACTGTTGAATAAGCTTGGCAAAGACTTAATAGATGTAGTTTTAAATATATCTGTCGAAGAGTACAAGCAGCTAAGGGAAAAAGCTAAAGAAAATATAAAGGATTTAAAAGACAGGCCTTTGAATACTGCCATTAACATTGCTATGGGAATTGAAATACTTAATATATTACTTAAGAAGCATGGTATAAAAACAATATCAGGATACATGGATCATATTATTAAAAACATAAAATCAGAAGTACTGGAAGGTGGAGAAGAAGCACATTCAGTAGTGGAACAAATGTTAGTTTTATATAATGACATGATAGATGATAGCAGAGCACTTAATATTGATGATGTAGTTAGATACAGAAGTGACGGGATCTTTATTAAAACCTCAGAAATGATAAATCAAATTAGAGAGCACGTAAATAAAGTTGGAGCTGATATCATTCCACTGGGGCTTAAGGATTTTAAAAAGCAGGCAAGTAAAGCTGGGTACCTAGAAGGGTGCTCAAACAAGGTTGTAAAAATCGGACTTAAATCGGTAAGGTTTGATACTTATAATAGAGAACTTTTAAGGGCACTAAAAGTACATGCGATTGTTCCGCCAGAGATTATAGAAATTACGGACGAGGACAACAAGGTCATTCCGTTTAATTAGACAAGGTAATTATGGTTACAAAAACATTAAAAACGTAACTAGATGTAACCATAATGTAACCCCACTCAACCATTGGTATTACTATATTTATATATATATAATTACAAAGTTACATATATATAAATAAATATATACGTGTGAGAGTTATATATATAAATAATTACTATATAAAAAGATAGGCATTATATTTTTACAAAAATGTAACCAAGCAAAAAAGTGCTTCAACCCTTGAAATATCAAGGGTTGAGAGGTTGCATAGAAATGAAACCAAAAATGTAACCATGAAGGAGTGAAGTAGCTATGAACGTAGATGTATCAAGCTTTGACAGGAAACAGCTAGATGAAATAGAAAAAGCACAAAAACAGGCGATTTTAGATAAAAACTATAAAGAAATAGCTAAGTTAGAAGCAAAAAAGCTAAAAATTGATGCAAAAATTAATCTAAACAAGGGATAAATTAATCAAAAAAGCAGGTGAATTTAGTGAGTGACTACAAAAAAGTAGAAGAAATGCTTAAAAACTATAAAAAAACACAGGCTGAAATAAGCAATATTCAGCTAGAAATTGATGAAATTAAATCAAATTATGTAGGAATTAGTGCAATTTCTTATGAAGAAAGAACAGGAGCTACTAATAAATTTAATTCTAATGTAGAGAATGAAGTTATACATAGAATTGAAAATATAGATGTTCAGATTGAAACTTTAGAGAAGATGAAACTTAGTAAATCAATAGAGATTCAGAAGATAGATAATGCAATAGGTTCATTACTTGAGAGACAAGCTAAAATAATTGAGATGAAGTACTTCTCAGGTCTATCAAATAAGGAGATAGCAAGACAACTAGATTTAACAGAGCAGACCATATGTGATATAAAATCTAAGGCTATAAATAGCATGGTTAATTTGATATTAATTAAATACTAATAAAATATTAAGATAAAATTAAAATTAAATTAACTACACCATAATTGAGCTGATATATAATAGTATCATAGAAAATTAATCAAGAGCACTTACATTAAGTTGTGGGTGCTTTTTTCATGTATTTAAAAAGATTGAGGTGGTGGCAATGAATGAAGCAAGAGCACCTGATAAGGAATTAATTAGAAAAGAATATGAAACAGGTAAATATTCTTTTAAGCAGCTAGCAGATAAGTTTAATATAAGCCAAGGAACTATTAAAAGTTGGGCCAAAAGAGATAAGGATAATGGGCAACCATGGGAAAAGAGTAAACCCCAAAAGGTTGCAACCAAGAAAGAAAAAGTTGCAACCAAAAATAAGGTTGAGAATAATGATAAAGAGCCTATTGCGGAAGAAGTTAAGGAGGTATTAGAAAATATTGAATTAACTGATAAGCAAAGGCTCTTTTGTATTTATTATATTAAATACTTCAATGCTACAAAGGCAGCAATAAAAGCTGGTTATAGTAAAGATACATCATATATAATTGGGTTTGAAAACCTAAGAAAACCTAATATAAAAGCAGAAATAGAAAGGCTTAAACAAAATAAACTTAATAGAGCAATGCTAAGTCCAGATGATATATTTCAAAAATATATGGATATTGCCTTTAGTGATATAACTGATTATGTTGAATTTGGTCAAGAAGAAGTACCAGTAATGACTATGTATGGGCCATTAAAGGATAAAGAAACAGATGCGATTATCACTAAAATGGTGAATACGGTAAAATTCAAGGAATCTGTTGATATTGATGGAACTATAATTAGTGAAGTAAAACAGGGCAGAGATGGCGCTTCTATAAAGCTTCAAGATAAAATGAAGGCATTAGAATGGCTTGCTGATCATGTTGATTTAGCTACTGAAGAACAGAAAGCAAGAATCGAGGTACTTAAATCTAAGATACCAGGCAAGGATAAACTCAATATTCAGGGTCAAATTAATACTTTGGCAGATCTTATTAAGTCTCCACAGGAGCGAGAACCTTTGAAAGATGAATAAATGCATAAAACACAACTGTATAATATATGTATGAGTTATTGAATTACGTATATTTATGCAAAGTGATGCCGTTTTTGTGGCTAAAATGCATGATTTTACTGTATAAAACATAAATGAATTTCGGTAAAATTTATTTTTACGAAGTTGGAGGATGATAAAGTGATTAATTACGCACCACTAACAAGTAGGCAAGCTGAATATATTAAAAACTCTTTGGATGCATGGCTTAATGTGTTAGAAGGTGGTAAAAGAGCAGGTAAGAACATAATTAACCTAATTGCTTATGCAATGTCACTAGAAGTCCATCCAGATAAGCTGCACCTAGTAGCTGGGGTAAGTCTTGGAGCTGCGAAAATGAATATCATTGATAGTAATGGTTTTGGACTTAAACATTTATTTGAGGGTAGGTCAAGAGAAGGCAAGTATGAAGGTAAAGAGGCCCTATTCATTGATACGAATGTGGGTGAAAAGATAATTATAATTGCTGGTGGTGGTAAAGCAAATGATGCAGCAAAGATTAAAGGTAACTCTTACGGATCTGTTTACATTACCGAGGTTAATGAGTGCCATCAATCTTTTGTCCAGGAAGTTTTCGACAGAACTTTAGCCAGCAGTAAAAGGCAGTTATTTTTCGATTTAAACCCTATGCCGCCTAGCCATTGGTTTTACCGAGATATACTTGACTATCAAGATACGTTAAAAGAACGTGGTGAAAATCCAGGTTATAATTACGCTCATTTTACTATTATGGACAACCTGAGTATAAGCAATGAAAGACTTAAGGAAGTACTAAAAACTTATGATAAAAGCTCGCTTTGGTACCAGGCAGATATACTTGGAAAAAGAACTGCAGCAACAGGACGTATTTATACAGGATATAGCTACAAAGATGTTGTTATTACCAGGGATTATTTGCAGGGGAAAAAGTTTATACAGTTTAGCGTAGGTGTGGATATAGGTGGTACCGATGCTACAGTTGCAACACTTACAGGGTTTACTATTAACTTTAGTGAGGTAATGGAACTTGATGGATATTACCATAAACAGGGCAAGAGCGCTGGATATACCCATGATAAATATGCAAAAGAAATAGTTGATAAAGTAGAAGAATGGGGCAAAACCTATCCTTCCTTTTTCGCGTGTGCTTATATATTCTGTGAAAGTGCTGATAAACTCTTTAGGCAAGCATTAAGTAATGAATTAAAACGACGAGGTATTAATATTCCAGTAACACCGAGTTATAAGAAAGACGGCATAGTAGACCGTATTAGATTAGTTAATATTTTAATTAATCAAAGTAGATATAAGATAATGCACCACTTAAAACAATGGATTGAAGCTATAGAAAATGCTACTTGGGATGAAGATGAAAGAACCAAGGGGGAATGGGTAAGAACTGATGATGGAAGTTATCCAGTTGACTGTCTAGATAGTTCTGAATATAGTATACAACCATTTAAAAAGAGATTGGAGGTGTAAGAGTGGGATTACTAGGGGGCATAAAGAATATGGTTATGAAAATTTTAAATATACAGCCGGCTGCAGTAACAACAATTAACATTTTAGAACCCTTGAGTTATGAGGCTAATGTCTTGCGTAATAGGCTTTGGTATAGAGGTGAACCAAGCGAACTAGATCAATTTTTTAAGCAATCTGTAGTAGATATGGTAAGTAGGTCTAGGTTTTGGGCAGCAGTACCAAGCGCAAAGCTTAATATTAGAAAAATGCATTCAGGACTACCATCAATAATAGCTGATACTTTGGCAAAGATTGTTGTAAAAGATCTCAATACTATTAATTTTGATAAGCAAGATATTGAGGAACTATGGGAAGAGATTTCAGAAGACAACAAATTTCAAAAACTATTGAAAAAATCTATTATAGAAACACTTGTTACTGGCGATGGTGCGTTCAAAATTACAATAGATACAGATATCACGGAATACCCTATAATTGAGTATTTTGGTGGTGAAAATGTTGACTATACTATTCAAAGAGGCAGAATTAAGGAAGTAATATTCTATACGGATTATAATTTTAAGAATAAAAATTATAGACTTGTAGAAACTTTTGGCTATGGTTATATCAAAAATCAACTGATAACGGATAACGGAACAGAAGTACCGATATCAACTATACCAGATACAGCAGATCTGCAAGATGTAAGTTTTAAAGGTAACTTCATGATGGCGGTACCTATGAAATTTTACGATTCGCCTAAATGGGATAACAGGGGTAAAAGCATATTTGATAATAAAACAGATGCCTTTGACGGATTAGATGAAGTAATTAGTCAATGGATTGATGCGATAAGAGCTGGAAGAGTTCAAAAGTATATTCCTGAAGACTTAATTCCTAAAGATGCAGGTACAGGTAAATTGATGGAGCCAAATCCGTTTGATAATCAATTTCTTAAGATTGGCGGCAGTCTACAGGAAGATGCTAAAAATGAAATTAATATTATACAAGCACAGATTAATTATGAGGCATTCATCGAAAGTTATGCCAATGCTTTAGATATGTGTTTACAGGGTATTATATCACCTTCAACTTTAGGGATAGACCTGAAAAAGAAAGATAATGCTGAAGCTCAAAGGGAAAAGGAAAAAACAACTTTGTATACCAGGGGTGATATAGTAGATACTTTATCAGAAGTTCTTCCAATGCTATTAAACACTGTACTAAAAGCAAATAACACTCTGGCTAAAAAAGATCCTGGCGATGATGAAGAGATTTCCTTAGACTTTGGAGAATATGCGGCACCGGACTTTGAAAATAGAGTTGATACTGTGGGCAAGGCGAAGCTTAATGGTATTATGAGTATAGAGCAATGTGTAGAGCAACTCTATGGCGACGATTGGACTGATGAGGAAAAAGCAGCAGAGGTAGAAAGGCTAAAGGAAGAGCAGGGAATGATAGTTGCAGATGAACCAAAGGTACCCGATAATCCCGAGACTAACATTGAAGATAGTTTAGGAGCTAACCTAAATGGCTAGGGATAACAAACCTTCTAAAATTGGAGATTTATTAAAGCGAATAACTAAAAAGTCAGTGGAGGATGCTGCTATACAAGAAAAGAAAAAAGCTTATGACATAAGAAAGATATTTGAACAGATGGAACTAGAGTTAATATCTTCTATGAAAAAGGCTTTTTATTTTCACCAAAGAGAACAGCAAAAAGAGGGCTTTGTATGGGAGCAATGGCAGTTAAGTAAACTAAGGGCCATTGAAGAATATAGAAAAAGAAATAAGAAGTTGGTTGATTCATATTCTAAGCCTATTCAGAAAGCTATTGATAATGAGCTGAAGCAAAGCTATCTGAGAGGTCAAAATAGATTTAAAAAACTAGGCGAGAGACTTATTGCAAGAATAAAACAACTATTTGAATTAAGAGATTTTAAAGTTGATGCTAAAGTTGGACTACCAAGTGATATAGCAGAGAAACAAAAGGTAAGAGATTACATAAGCTCTATGCTGGGGAAAGAACCAAATCCGCAGCCTGATAAAGACTTCTTTGGTGTGAATGATAAGAAACTTGAAGCTTTACAAAAGGTAGTAGAACAGGATTTAAACAAAGCTCAATATTCAGTTCTTAGAAAGATGGATGATGTATACAGGCAGACCATATATAAAACCCATGTATATTTGCAAAGCGGTGTAAAAAGCTTAAATAAAGCTATTGATATGGCTACTAAAGAATTTCTGAATAAGGGGATTGACAGTATTACTTATAAGGATGGAAAGAAAGTCAATATTGCCTCATATGCAGAAATGTGTTTAAGAACTGCAAGTCATAGGGCTACATTGTTAGGCGAAGGTAAAAAAAGAGATGAATGGGGAATACATTTAATTATTGTTTCAGCTCATGCAAATACATGCCCTATGTGTGAGCCATGGCAAGGGAAAATTCTTATAGATGATGTATTTAGTCATGGCACTAAAGAAGATGGAGAGTATCCTTTACTATCTGATGCAATAAAAACTGGCTTATTGCATCCAAATTGTCGACATACCTTAACAACTTATTTTCCGAGTATTACTCAGATGCCTACTGTACCAGATGGTGAAGAAGCAATTAAGACATATGAAGCCGAGCAAAAGCAAAGGGCGTTGGAAAGAGAAATAAGAAAGTGGAAAAGAATTGCCGAGGGAACTTTAGATCCTTTAGCACAAGGTAAAGCAATTGATAAAGTAAAGCAATTGCAAAAGGATTTGAATAATCAAATTAGTAAAAACCCGCAGTTAAGAAGAGCAGAAGAAAGAGAAAAAAATAAAGTTCCAGTTAATAATATTGGCGATAATGGATTAAATAATAAAAATACATATTTGAATTTGCCTAAAGAAACTATTGAACATGCCAACGAAGGAGAATTCACAAAGCCAAGAAATCCTAATAAAATAAAACCTGGCGAGATAAGATTGAAAAGTGGTGGTCATGGGCAGAGTGGAATACAGCTTTTAAATGACAAAGGTATAGAGTATAATATAGTTAAAGAGTATAAAAATGGTGTAAGGATAGGGAATGTTCCTAGCCATAAGATGAAAGTAAAACAAACAGGAACTGGGCAGGCATGGTTTCCTAAAAGTTGGGATGCTAATGAAATAGAAAATGCAGGAAAGTATGTTGCTAATTTAAAAGTTAAGTCTGACTACGTTATCGAAAATAAATACTCTAATGATCAGGTTACGGCTATATTTAAATTTGCTAATTATAAAGGAGTAACAGTTGGTGTATGTTATGATGTTAAGCAAGGCAAAATAACAACCATATTCCCGGATGAAACTCAGCGAATGTTAGGAGGCGAGTAAAAAGTGATTGATAAAAATAAAATATTTAGTAATTTAGAATATATAGAATCCATGAACCAGGATGGTGCATCTCCTAACCTCGATGAGTATTGGGATGAAATTGTTGATATGCTAAGCGAAGATATTGAAGAAACGGAAAAATTTCTAAATAATGAATGCAATGAACATCAAATTGAATGTATGTCAGGATGTTTTGAAGATATCTCAGCTAATTTTCAAAGTGAAAAATTTATTGCTATTCTTGAAGATCTTCAAGTGAAATATCCAGGTATTAACATTAAGCAAGAAATTCAGTGGGCAAAAGAAGCGATAGAAAAATAAAAGCACTCGCTATGAAAAAGTAGCTAGTGCTTTTATTTTTCCCAGAATTAGAAGAGTAAAGTATTATATTTCTAGTGGGTGAATAGGTTGAAATTTATAATTAAGAGGATTTATTTTAATTTTCTTTTTAAACGATTTACTTGGAGTTTTGACTATAATTTTATAATATCTAGGTGCCTCTAAGGGTTCTATGTTTTGGAAAACAGCAAAACCATTCAAGAAACCGTATGAAGATACTCGTGGATTGTTTAGTATGTTTTTGGTAGATATATCAATAGGTAAGTACAAGTTATCATCGTCATTAATTAATGTTATGCCGTTTGAATTATGCCTATCAGATAATTCAATCTTGGAAGCTAAATAGGAGCTGTTTCCATCTATTAATGTAATAAAACTAATATCTGCAGCACTTGTTGAGTTGTTCTCTATGGCTAAATCTACTATTAATAATTTGTACGGCTCATACCAATAAAATCCTAAAGAATAACTATTATTTATATTGTAAGAGATTTTAAGTTTCACAATTGATTTTAAATAATTTTTAAGAGAAATTAATAAACTTTCAATCGACACAATAAGAGCCGAAAGAGCAATTAAGTTGTTTTTAATATAATCCATAAAAATACACCTCCCTTCAACAAAATTTTACCATGTTAGAGAGGATTGTACAATTTTTTAGTCTTAGAAATAAGGCTTTTTATTTTGTCCGAAATGACAATAAACTACTGAAAAGATACCATAAGACGAACATCCGAATGGGTAACGGATAGAGGGTTAAAATCCTAACCCGATTCCTCGCTGGTATCTTTACTTATTTTGTCCAAAACTTGCTTATGACGTTAAACGGTGCATGGAATTAATAGTCATACGGACTTTAAACGGAGGTTTTTATGTTTAGAAAATTATTAAGGATGTTAGCAGCAGATGACGGAGCAGGTAGTGGAAGTGATACCGGCAATACTGATACTAACGCTACAGAAACTACTAACAGTGATGAAACCAAAGATGAAACTAAAGAAGAAAAAACTTTTACTCAGGCTGATGTTGATAAGTTAATTAAGGACAGAATAGCAAGGGAAAAGAAAGGATTACCTTCTAAGGAAGAACTTAAAGCCTATAGTGATTGGAAGGAAAGTCAAAAGACAGAAGAAGAGAAGAAAAACGAAGCTCTAACTGCTGCCGAAAAAGCTAAGATGGCAGCAGAAGAAAAAGCTTCAGCTTTAGAGGCTAAAGTAACGTGCTTATCAAAGGGAGTAAACGCTACTTCTGTAGATGATGTTGTTATATTGGCCAAAGCATTGGTTACAGATGAAGTAACTATCGAACAGGCTATAGACAAAGTAATTGAAAAATATCCAAGCTTTAAAGGTGAAGTTCAAGTACAAAAGGAAGAGCAAAAAGGTTTTAAAATTGGCTCTGGTGGAGGCAAAGGAAAAACTAATATGGATGAAGCTTTAAAAGCTGCATTCGGCATAAAATAAAAGGGAGATGATCAAACATGGCAGTATATGATTATGCTGAACAATTTACAAACTTACTACAACAAAAATATGCAACAGAATTAAAATCTGATGATTTAACAAAGTCAAACTTAGGGGTTCAATTTATCAATGCCCAAACTATCAAATTACCTAGAATGGCTTTAAGTGGTTATAAAGACCATACAAGAACACCTGGTTTTAATACAGGGACTATGTCAAATGATTGGGAACCAAAGAAACTTTCTCATGATAGAGATATTGAATTTTGGATTGATCCAATGGATATAGATGAAACTAATTTAACATTGTCAGTTGCTAATATTCAAAACACTTTTGAAACTGAACAAGCAATTCCAGAAAAAGATTGTTATAGATTTTCAAAACTTAATGCTGAAGCAGTAACATATGGGGCAACAATAGATACTACTGTAGCAGATGCAGCTACTTTCTTAAATATTTTTGATGAATTTATGGCTAAGATGGATGAAGCAGGCGTGCCACAAGAGGGAAGAATATTATATATAACTCCTTCAATGAATAAGGTTGTTAAAACTGCTGAAGGAATGCAAAGAACTATTATGATAACAACACCTAATAGTATTAATAGAAATATATATAGCCTAGATGATGTAGATATTAAAAGTGTGCCAGCTGCTAGAATGAAAACTAAATATAATTTTACTGATGGTTGTGTTGCAGATCCTACAGCAAAACAAATTAATTTCATATTAATTCATCCATCATGCGTTGTATGCAGAGATAAGTATTCTTATATTAAGTTATTTACACCAGGAACTGATTCAAGAACAGCAGATGGTTATTTATATCAAAATAGAAATTTTGGTGACTTATTCTTACTTGAAAAGAAAGTTACTGGTGTTGCTATGAATGTACAAGCATAGGAGGGATTTGATGAAAGCATCAAAAGGAAACAAAGTTTATACAATAGCTGAATCTGAGAAGGACAGCTATAAAAAGCAAGGATTTGACATTATAGATGATAAAGGGGAAGTAATTGAATACGGAACTGGAAAAACTGTTTCGTATGATAAATACAAAGATCTAGAGAATAGCCATATTGGATTATTGGAAGCTCATAAAAAATTAGAGGAAAAATGTATTGTTCTTGAAAAAGAGAATGAAGAATTAAAGCTTTCATGTATGACAATTGAGCAATTAAAAGCTTACGCAACTGATAGAAAAGTAGATTTAGGAGACGCAACTACTAAGGAAGCAATCCTATTAAAATTTAAAGAGGCTAAATAGGAAGTGATCTTATGGCTTATGTAGATGCAGCTTATTATAAAGATACATTTGAAGGAACTATAATTCCAGATGAACAATTACCTAATAAGTTGAGTAGGGCATCCGATCAAATTGATTCATTAACTTATAACAGAATTGTTGGTATTGGGTTTGATAATTTAACTCCATTCCAGCAGGTTAAAGTTAAAAAGGCTGTTTGCATTCACGCTGACTTTGTAGAGCAGTATGGAGCTTATATTGATATGCCTCTAAGTGGATTTAGCGCTGGAAGTATAAGCGTTAATTTTAATGCACAAAAGGTCAATGGGGTTACCACTACACAAGAGGTTCTTAATTATCTAAAACAAACTGGTTTAACATGTAGGAGGTTATAAGTATGGGATTAAAGTTACCTTTCCCTAAATTTCTAGCCAATACTGATATAGAAGTGTATAGTACTGTTTTGGGGGAGGAGGGGGAAGAAGAATTACCATTATATAAAGGTAAATGTATTTATAAGGATAAAATAAAACAGGTAATGAATGCAGAACGGCAGTTAATAACCCTGAGCGGTAAAGCAGTTATTGAAGGAGATATTAAACCAGGTGAAGTAATTCAAGGTTTTATAAAAGTTAATAACACTAAGAAAAAAATCTATACTGCTGAAAGACCACTTAATCCAGATGGCACAGTTTTTTCTACAGAGCTGAATTTACAATGAGCATAAAAGTAACTATTAAACTAGATAAGGTAAAAGTCAGTGGATTAAAAGAAGCAAGCAAACAAGCTTTTGAAATGACTATTGAAGCAGTGTTAAGTGATATTAAGACAAGTGCTGTGGTTCCTAAAGAAACAGGAGAGCTTGAAAGAAGTGGTTTTGTTGATAATTCACAGATTAAAAATATGGTTGCTTCTATAATTTTTGATACTCCATACGCTAGGCGCTTATATTGGCATCCTGAATATAATTTCAGACGTGATAAAAATATAAACGCTCAAGGGAAATGGATGGAAGCTTATATCGATGGAGATAAAAAGAACTTTATCACTGAAACATACATGAAGTTCTTCAAGATGCTTAGTAAAGGATTGGTGAAATAATGTTACTAAGTGAGATAAAAGATTATTTAAAGACTAAAATAGAGTGCCCACAATGGTATTCTGGCAAGATTGATGCTACACAGGAACAGTGTATAGGAGTTTATAGTATACCTGGT
Source organism: Bacillota bacterium (assembly GCA_030706015.1). Lineage (GTDB taxonomy): Bacteria > Bacillota > Clostridia > Clostridiales > Clostridiaceae > JAUZPI01. The sequence goes on along the minus strand of JAUZPI010000019.1, from coordinate 48,047 downwards.
CCAGCTACAAATATAGCCTTAGGTGGATTAGCTAATACAAGCTACTCAACTAAGGCTATTTCTATATTAGTACATTGGGGCAAGAACTCTAATATAGCAGAGCAAAAGGCACAGGAAGTATATAATACTTTCTTCGGTCAGGAAGCTGTTATAGGAAATAAAAGAGTAATTAAATTTGATATGCGTACTACAGAGCCAATAGGAGTTGGAACTGATAGCAACGGTATCTTTGAATATGTAATAGAAATAGTAATTTATTATGAAAGGTAGGTAATTTAAATGCCGTTTACAGGAGTATTTCCAGTATATAACCTGGAATTTAAGATTGGAACAAAAGGACTAGATAGTGCAGATGCTGATATGAAGCCTATAGCTGACATGGAGAATTTGGGCATAAAGATAGATGGAAAGACAGAGGACTGGACACCAATGACAACCTCAGGGTGGGCTAGAAGTTTAATGACTGGTAAGGCTTTCTCAATTTCTTTAAAAGGCAAGAGAAATGTAGGAGATCCAGGTAATGATTATGTAGCAGCTACAGCTTGGAAAGATGGTTTAGATTGTAGTACTAAAGCTCAAATTAACTTTCCAGATGGCTCAAAACTAGAATTTAATTGCGTAATAAACGTTACAAATGTTGGTGGTGATGATAGTACAAAGGTTGCACCATTAGAATTTGAACTTAAAGGCGATGGGAAGCCAACATATACACCAGCAATATCAGTATAGGAGGTATTTTAAATGGCAATGGGAAAGGTATATGATATAATAAATAAGCTTACAAATAATAAACCTGTTATTAAATTAGCAGAGGATAAAATATATACAGTTAATAATAGCAAGAATACAGCTATATTAATAAAACAACTTTCAGAGGATACTGCAATTGATGATTTTGAAAGAATGGACAAGATTATCGAAGCGGCTATTGGAAATGAAGCCTTGGAGTATATAAATAGTCTAAATTTATCCGTTGCTACAATAGGTACAATAATAAATGCTATAATGGCAGCAATATCTGAATTAGATTTGGAGGAAGTAGAAAAGGAAGCAGCTAAACAAGCGAAAAGCTTTCGGAACAAAAAGTGATAGCTGGTACGATCTAATTGATGATTGGGGGCTTATTGAAGCTTCTTTTACTGCTCAATATGGCATTAGATTGCGTGATGAGACCGAAATGTCTTGGGCTGAATTCTGCACGCTACTAAGCGGAATAATGCCCAAAACTCCATTAGGGCAGATTGTGAGCATAAGGAGCGAAGAAAACAGTGACATGCTTAAAAACTTTACTCCAGAGCAGCATAAAATAAGAGATGAATGGAGAAACAGGCAATTAGATGACATGACTGATATGGAAAAAGAGGATAAAATCAAGGAGTTACAAGAAATATTTGCAAAAGCATTTAGTTAAAATATTGTAAATTCCACACAAAATAGTATAATTTAATTAATTTGTTTTGTGGAGGGATTAACTTGAAGGATAAAAAGATAGGTTTTTATTTATGTTTATTACTTGGATATTTAGGGATACATAAATATTACGAACGACAAATTAAGCAAGGAATTTTGTACACGTTAACTGCTGGATTATTTCTTATAGGTTGGATTGTAGATTGTATTACTTTGTATAAAGTAGCATTTAAAATGTCGGCTGAAGAGGTAATTGAAAGAGATCGTATATTGTTGGAAAAGGCAAAGGAAAAAGAACTTTTGAAGGGGCAACGACGATCACAGGCTAAAGAGAGAGCAATGCTAAAAAGAGAGCAGTATAAGCAGGATTTTTTAGCAGAGAAAAATAGAGTGGCTCAGATGAAAAAGGAGAAGATTGCCTTTTGTCCTAAGTGTCACAGTACTTCACTAACTTATGTAAATAAAAGATTAAGCATAGGAAGAGCTGTGGTAGGAGATATCGTTGCCGGAGTACCGGGGGCGATACTCGGAGGCTTAAGTAGTAAAAAGGGAAAAGTTAAATGTTTAAATTGTGGACATAGCTGGAAATTGTAGATAGTACAAGCACTTAGTTAAATACTAGGTGCTTTTTATTATGCATGAAAGGGGGTTTTAGTGTGGCAAATGATAGTGTGGGCAAGATAAGTTTAGACTTGGAACTACAAGGGGATATCGAGAAGCAAATTAGTGAAATTGCTAGTAAAATAGGCGAGCAACTTAAAGCAGCCTTGCAAAATGCTGGCAAGCTCAATTTTAAAGGAATGGCTGATACGATTGCTAATACAATTAAAAAGGCTCTTGATAACAGTATGAAAGGCTTACAAAGCAGTCTTGAGAAAAGTTTAAATTCTGCAATAGCTGGAGCAGCAAAGGCTTTAGGGGGAATTAAAATCCCAATAAACTTTGAAGTTCCGGAAAATATGTATATGCCCAAACAGCAAAAGTCGGCTAACTCAACTCAACCAAGAGCTCCACCAGTACCTAAAATAAATTTAGATGCACTAAAAGCACAAATTGAAAACTTAATACAGAAGCTAGATATTATAAATGCAAAGATAGAAATACAAAAGGAAAAGCTTGCGGGTTTAAAAGAAGCTTATGCCAATACTTTCAACCCAGCCAGAAAAATTAAAATTCAGGAGCAAATTTTAAAAACAGAAGAAACAATAAATAGATTAACTGCAGCAAGTGACAAGGCTGGATTTAAGTTAGCTGACTTAGATGCTCAATTTGCAATGTTGAGCAATGCTGCCAAGAATGCAACAGCTGGAATAAATGCTACAAATGAGAGTTTAAGCAGAACTGGTAACGCTTCAGTTAAAACAGGTAGTGGCATGAAAAACTTGGGTAATTCAGCAAAGCATACTGGAGAGGGTTTTAGACATTCCTATAATGGGGCACAAATGTTTTTTGATAGCTTGATTAAATGGGGTATTGTTTTTCCTGCTATAATCAGTGGACTTGGAGCTATGGCAAGTTTTGTAGGTAGTACTTTTATGACAAACACACAGTTTGCAAACAGCTTAAATCAAATTAAGAGCAATCTAATGACAGCATTTATGCCAATTTATCAAGCAGTACTACCAGCCGTAAATACGCTCATGAATGCTCTATCTAGAATTACAGCTTACATAGCAAGTTTTACAAGTCAGTTATTTGGTAAAACCTATGAATCTTCGTTTGGTGCAGCTAAGTCCATGCAGTATGCAATAGGTGCATATAATCAAACAGAAAAACAAGCGAAGAAGACAGCTGAAAGTTTAGGTGGGGTAGGAAAGTCTGCAAAATCTGCGGCAGATGCTGCAAAAAAAGCAGGTGAAGAAACAAAGAAAGGGTTAGCTGGATTTGATCAGATAAACAAATTAAGTGATAGCTCTTCAAAAGCTCCAACACCAGCAGGAGACGGAGTGATTACACCTATTACTCCAATGGCAAATATGGCACCAATAGAGGCGGCAACTAAAGAGTGGGTTGATGGATTTAAAAAAATTTTAGCAACACTATTCCAACCATTTAGAAATGCCTGGGCTAAAGACGGTGCAGGAGTGATGGGGGAATTTAATAAGGCTGTAGAAGGAAGCAAGTTAACTATAAAACATTTCTTTGATGTATTAGCAACACCACCTGTACAGAAGTTTATTGAAAATGTAGCAAGGCTTGTGTTAGCAATTGTAAAACTAGCATTAAAGATTTATGATAGCTTTATTTTGCCTATAGTAAACTGGTTTATTAGCTTACTTCCAAAAGCAGCCAATGGAGTTAATCCCATACTTGAAGCAGTTACTAAATTTATAAAGTATCTAAGTGGTCCAGGCTTTAAATATGTTCAGATATTCTTAAGTGTAATTTTAGGTTTAATAGGGGGATTTAAAATTTTTAATACAGTAACAAAAATTATTTCTGGAATATCAAGCTGTTTTAGTACCCTAAGAACAGTAATTTCAGGCGTATGGGGCGTGATGATGGCTAATCCAATTGCATTAGTTATAGCTATAATAGCAGGTTTAATTATTGCGTTTATTGCCTTATATAACTCTAATGAAAGTTTTAGAAATAAGGTTAATGAGGTAGTGGCTGCAATAGCTAATTTCTTTACTCCAACATTACAAAGTTTGAAAGCTACGGTTTTAGACATATGGAATAATGCATTGGTCCCTCTTGGAAAAGTTTTAATGGATATTTGGCAGACTGTTATAGTTCCCTTATCAAAGGTACTTCAAGATGTTCTGGCTATAGCCTTCCAGGTAGTAGCTTCCATGGCAAAGGATCTTTGGAATAATGTTTTACAGCCTTTAGGTTCATTTCTTGCAGATATTTTTACTAAGGCTGTGCAGGCTGTAATTGATATATATAACGCTTGGAAACCTGTTATTCAAGAAGTAATCAATGTATTCATGTATCTTTGGAACAACGTTCTTAGCCCCATAGTTAGTTTTTTAGCAGGAGCATTTGCAGGAGCATTCACTGGCGTTACGGAAAGTATTAAAAATATAATAGGGGATTTAAAGAATGTTTTCAGTGGGTTAATAGACTTTGTTGCAGGTATATTCACAGGTAATTGGACACGTGCTTGGAATGGAATCGTAGAATTTTTCAAGGGACTATTTGGTGGTTTGGGCGATATCGTGAAGACACCAATAAATGCAATAATAGGTGCTCTTAACGGGATGATAAAGGGAATAAATAAAATAGGTTTTGACATCCCTGATTGGCTTGGTGGAGGGCATTTTGGTATTAACATACCGAGCATACCCTATTTAGCTAAAGGTGGTATAATAGATCAACCTACTTTAGCAATGGTGGGTGAAGCAGGAAAAGAAGCTGTTGTACCACTCGAGAATAACACAGGTGGATTAGACTTGTTAGCTGAAAAACTAGCACAAAGGCTTGGTGGTAATGGTGGTAGTTCCAGTAGTAATGGCTCTGAAAGCGGAGATGTGATAATAAAAATTGGTGAGTCTGAATTTGCAAGGATTGCAATTTCGGCAATAAATAAAAGAACCAGAATGACAGGTAAAACAGAATTAATACTATAGGAGGAGAAGGGTGGCATGGCTTTAATAATCAATGGAGTAGCTGTAGCTGCTCCTAAGTCATTTCAGGTGAATTTAGTTGATTTGGATGCTGACAATACAACAAGAAATGCTAAGGGTGTTCTAATGAGGGATAGAATTAGACAAATGCGAAAGCTAGAGTGTGAGTGGGGACCACTTACAACTAGTGAAATAAGTGTAATATTACAGGCAGTTAATCCTACTGGTGTAAATGTTACTTACCCGGATCCCTACAGTGGCAACGATCAAACTAGAACTTTTTATGCAGGAGATAGGTCAGCACCTGCTTATAATTTTGACAATGAAATATGGCAAGGGTTAAAAATGGATTTAATAGAAGTGTAAGAGCATATAGGCTCTTTTTTATTTTAAAAGGAAAGGTGATTAACAATGAATATTAATGAAACAACAAGCATGAACGCAAGCATAACTCTAAAGGATAACAATGGAAGTGATACCGTAGTAGCAACTCTAAACGCAAATTTAGACGCAGGAACAGCTAATTTAAATATATATGTTAATGTAACTAATAAGAGCTTAATGACAGTAACTGCTACAAATACGGCAGGAGAAACAGCTCAGGTGCAATACAGTCAATTTGAATCAGCTGTAAAAAATAGAGCAAAAGAATCAGGTTATGTTATATTTGCATAGGAAGGAATGAAGATAATGAAATTAAGCAATCAAAGAATATTAGAAGATATACAAAAGCTAGGCGAAATAGCTCAAAAGCAATTACCTGTAAAGGTCAGCTATGCTATAGCGAAGAATATCTCTAAAATTGAAGCAGAGTTAAAGATCTATAATAATGAAAGAGAAAAACTTATCGATAAATATGCGGAAAAAGATGAACACGGAGAAGTTATCGCGTATGAAAATGGACAGGTTAAGTTTAAAAAGGGCTGTCTTAAGGCCTGGCATAATGATATAAGTGATTTACTTACTATTGAGAATGAAATAGATATCCATAAGTTTAGAATAGATGAGCTAAATGGTATTAATATATCTCCAGCAGAGATTAAGACTATTGAATATATGATAGAGGAATAACCTTCTATAAGGGAGGTAAGTAAATGTACAATGTTACACAAAATTTTTTAAATGCAATAAAACAGAATGGTAGAACATTTAAAAGCAGTGTTACAGTTAGAGGTACCGTATTTGACGATAACAATATTATTGACTTAGATTTAGAGGAAAATGTAAATCCAACTGACAGCTTTATGCTTGGAGGGGTTGGCAGTAGTAAGTTAGAAGTAACACTTATAAACGTTCCAGATAATTTAATACTAAGCAATGCAAGTGTAACTGCAACAATAAGCTTAAATACGGGTAGCAGTTTCGAGGATGTTCCTTTAGGAGTGTTTACAGTTGACGAAGTGGACAAGGATAAAAACACAGTAAAACTTACCAACTATGACAATATGATTTTGTTAGAGCAGGCTTATTTCTCTGATTTAACTTATCCAACTGATATAAATAATGTTGCTAATGAAATATGTACTAAAGCTGGTGTTCAGCTCGCAAGTGCTCTTCCACATGTACAAATAAATGAAATAGATGGATATACCTATAGAGAAGCAGTAAGTTTTATTGCTTCTTTTTTAGGTGGTTTTGCTCGGTTTAACAGAACAGGGAAACTTGAAATACTATCTTATGCCGATAGTGGTTTTTCTATCACTGCTGATAATTATTTTAGCTTGAAAACAAATGATAAATTATATTCTATTGGTAAACTTACTTGTAAAGTAGGAGATAAAATAATCTCTTCCGGATCCAACGGTAATGAAGTGCAGTTTGAAAATCCTATTATGACACAAGCTCAGCTTGACAGTATATACAATATACTTAAGAATCTATCTTATATGCCTTATAGTATGGATTGGCAAGGAAATATGGCTTTACAAGCAGGAGATAAAATTAATATAACCGACTTAAAAGGCAACACATACAATACGCTCTTGATGGATAATAAAATAACTTATAGTGGTGGACTATCAGGAAGTGCTTCAGCTGTAGGAAAAACAGAAACAGGGCAAAATTTTAGCAGTTCGGGTACTCTATCTAACAGTGTAGATAGGTTAGTTACTGAACAGGCTAATATTAAGGTACTTCTTGCCGATAAAGCCACCATTGAAGATTTGACGGCTACAAACGGAAGAATTGATAATCTTTCTTCAGCTTATGCCACTATAGTAAACTTAACTGCTACAAATGTAAGGATTGATAATTTATCTTCAACATATGCGACAATAACTCAGTTGAATGCAGTAAATGCAAATATAAATAGTTTAACATCAGCTAAGGCAAATGTAACTGATCTGACGGCAGCAACCGGGAGAATAACAACACTTGAAAGTACAACTGCAAGTATTCAAAATGTATTAGCTGGAAATGTGGGTGCCAATAATCTTGCCGCGGGTGCAATACAGGCTGGAAGTGCTGTTATAGCTATTGGTGCTATAGGTTCGGCTCAGATAAGTAATCTAGTAGTAGACAAGCTAACAGGAGGCATCTTAGATTTAAGCAAGGGAATTACTATAGCTGGAGCAAACAACAGACTTAAGATAAGTGGTAATAGATTGCAGGTATTTGCGGCAAAGGCTGATAATAGTTTATATGAAAGGGTTTCGTTGGGTGATGTAAATGGTGATGGTTCTGTTTTCGGATTTAGAGTTCGTGGTGCAGATGGAACAACTATTCTATATGATGAAACTGGAGTAAAAAGAGAAGGGGTCACGGATGGAAGTATAAATAATGCTAAAATAGGCGCTGACGCTAATATTTCAGGAACTAAGTTAGATATTAATAGTGTAGTGGCTACAATAAATAATACGGCCACTACAACTATCTTAAGTTCTAAAATATTTGTAAATAATAGCACATTAGATGTTCAGTTTACTAGTTTAAGCAATACAGTAACAAGCCAAGGGAATACCATTAGTAGCCAAGGCAGCCAAATAACAAGTTTAAGCAATTCAATAACTTTGAAGGTAAATACTAGTGATTTTACAAGCTATCAAACAACCGTAAGTAGTAGTTTAAATAGTAAGGCTAATCAAAGTTCATTAGACACTACTAATAGTAATGTAACGGCCTTAACTACTAGAATGAGCACAGCCGAAAGCAGTATAAGTGTGCTTCAGAATCAAATAATCCTAAAAGTTTCTCAAACTGATATTGATAATAGCATAAATTCTATTCAAGTTGGTGGTAGGAATCTAATATTAAATGGTGATTTCAGCCAAGGTGTTATTAGAGGCAGTGGTACTGCTCCTACAAATTGGAACTTCTTTGGTGCTAGAACTGTTGTATTCAGTGGTCAAGGAAACACTGGATACAATTCTCCAAGGACATTGTATATAGGACACGATACTGTAGATTCGGGTATTAAGCAAAATTTAAATCTTTCTAAGAGTACCCAATACACAATGAGTTTTACTCTAGCTAAAGAAAATGTAAGCAATGTTTATACAAATATTAGTTATTATGATAGTTCTAATAATGTATTAGCTACCATTGTATTTAGCTATGATTTTTCTAAATCAGGAAAACAAAGTTTTACTTTTACTACACCTTCTACTTTTGACCATTGTATTTTTGCACATGGCGCAACTGCTGTAAATTATGCAAATGGTTTTTTAACTTATTTTGGTAATGTAAAACTTGAGTTAGGCAACAAAACAACCGACTGGTCACCTGCTCCGGAAGATGTGCAAAGTCAAATTGACACTACAAATACTAATTTGAATACTGCGAACTCCAATATAACTAGCTTAAGTAGTAGAATGACTAGTGCTGAAAGTAGTATAACAACACTTTCCAATAGCATTACTCTAAAAGTGAATACTAGTGATTTTACTAGTTATCAAACTACTGTAACAAATAATTTCAATACAACAAATACCAATGTAACGGCACTGACTACCAGGATGTCTACTGCTGAAAGTTCAATAAATGTACTGCAAGGACAAATCACTACAAAGGTTACTCAAACTGATATTGATAATAGCATAAATTCTATTCAGATTGGTGGAAGGAATTTAATTAAAAATAGTTGTTTTGCTGGTGGTTTAACAAGTTATTGGTACACAAATGGTAGTGGTTGGAGTACAATTACTGATTCAGCTTCTCCAACTGGCTATTGTGTTAATATAACTGCTGTAAATGGCGGATACTGGTATTCTTACGGTAATACCACTGTGGCTATGGTTATTGGTCAACAATACACTATTTCACTTAAAGCGAAAGGTACTGGTTCATTGTACTATGGTTGGGAAGGTGGAAGAGCGACTATAAATGTTACATCTTCTTATGTCCAATACAGCTACACTTTCACATACACTGGAAATAATAATTTTTCATTTTATGGAAACTCAAGTGGGTGTAACATATCAATGCATTCAATAAAGTTAGAAGTTGGTTCTAAATCAACTGACTGGACACCTGCTCCGGAAGATGTAGACGCAAGTATATCAAGCGCACAATCAAATGCTATTAGTACAGCGAATAGTTACACAAATGGTCAAATATCTTCTGTAAATACTTCTATTAGCAGTTTAACCACTAGGGTTAGTACAGCAGAGCAGAAATTGCTTCCAGACGCAATAGTAAGTACAGTATCTCAAAGCATTGTAAGTCAAAGCAGTACAAGCTATAGTGTAAAAAACAGTGATGCTGGCATAACCTATTATGTTAGCAGTAATTGGTATAGCGAAACAATAAGTGGTGCTTATAGTGGTAGAGGAGTTTATTGTAATGTGCCAAATGCTTATATACAGTACACTTTTGTAGGCACGGGGTGTAATATTTATGATTGTGGTTCAGTTAATATGGGCATGTCTCAAGTGTTTCTTGATGGGGTGTCGCAAGGAACTTTTGACGGTTATGCTAGTTCGCCTACATTTAGGAGAAAGATGTTTTCAGTAAATAACCTAACATATGGAAGCCACGTTATAAAAATTGTTGTTACTGGCACCAAAAATTCAAGTGCAGCAAATTGCTATTATGAACTAGATTATTTTGAAGTACTTAATAATCAAGCAAATGTTACTTCTTCGAGTTTTGGCAGTACTTTAAGGCAAAGCTCAAGTGACTTTTTATTTGCTTTTAACCAGTTAAATAGTGCAAAGGTACAAATAGATCCTGCTGGATTGCATGTTACTGGGGGTAGTATTGATGGTACTACAATTACTAGTAATGTTGGTACGTCCAAAACAGTAGTTGATGGTGGTGCATTAACTACCTATTACAATAACTCTCAGGCACTAAAAATTCATGACACAGGGATGGAGTTATACGATCCTAGATATACTGGTTTCCTAGCTGGAGGATTTAGAAGTATTATTGGAAGTACTTTTGACCATAGAGGGGTTGAAATGTATACAAGTTCTACAAGTATCCAGGTTAATAGAATAGATAGTGGAGATGGGTATAGAAATACAGCAATTGATATCTATTTCCCCAGTAAGGACAGTGCTTGTGTTGTTACTGTAGGTGGTGTATTTAATGTTCAGAATAACTTCAGTATGGCTGCTGAAGGAATTATAAACGGAATACACTTTCAAGGAGGTAATGAATTAAATCCATCACAAGGAACTAATATTTGGGTATGTTATCAGTCTGGTGATGGTCTAAGTGTTGGAAATGGAACTAAAGGTGGATATGGTACATTACATTGTGGTGATTTTTATAGCCATGGTAGTAAGAATAGATTAGTAAAAACTCAGGATTACGGGTATAGGGCATTAAGTGCTTATGAAACTGCAGATTCTCTTTTTGGAGACATAGGAAGAGCAAAACTTGTAAACGGCTTGTGTGTTATTAATTTAGATCCTATATTCCTACAAACGATAAACACTAACGTACCATATGAGGTTAAAACATGGGCATACGGAAAGGGTTGTGTATGGGTTCAAACTAATGAAATGTTTCCAAACTACTTTATAGTAAGAGGGGATAATGACATTGAATTTGGCTATGAAATAATTGCAAAACAAAAAGGATATGAAACAAATAGATTGAAGCTAGTGGATATGTCCAACTAGCTTTTCTGTTGGAGGGGGTGAAGGATATTGTACAGGATAGTAGTTAGTGAGGATAAAACACTTATAGTAATTATATTTTCAGGAAAGATATCATCAGAACAACTTGTTCAACTTTATAAGGAAATCAAAGAGCACGTTAAGCTTTTAAAAAAGAGTTTTAATGTGCTCTTTGATTTTAGCAAAATTCAAAGAATAGATTCACATGGATATGCTATTCTGGAGGGCTTAGAACCTATTAAAGAATATGCAGCTAATAATGGAATGCATAAGAGTGCTATCAAAGTGAGTGTAGAGGTAATGGCAGAGATAATTTTAAGGCATAGTGACTTATTGGAAGGTATTTATGCCAATGCAGAAGAAATAAAAGAATTTTTCAATACTTAATGGGAGGTGTATCATGGGAGAAAACTGTAAGGATTGCATACAGGTAAGCAATTTGAAAGAGGATCTTTCTAGACTTAAGGATGATGTTAAAGATATATATGAAAGACTGGGAGAAGTAGAAAAGTTCTCAGCAAGTGGTGGAGAGCAGATAAAGATGATATTTGTAATCCTAAATGAAATTAAGAATAGCATAAAGGATATAAACAGCAAGCTCGAAAAAATAGAAGAAAAGCCGGGAGAAGATTATTCAAAAGTTAAAATTGCGATTATAACCTCAATATGCTCTGGTATTGTTGGAGTCATGTTGGGGTTTATTTTTAAAATAAAATAAATGGAGATGGTAAAATGTTAAACAAAAAAATAATACCTTTAATGTTAGCAGCAGTACTAGGTGGTACTGCTTTTTTAATGCCCGCAAATGTACAAGCAGCAGTGGTTCAGCAGCAGTACATAAATAACAACAGAAGTCACCAGGCATTAAACCCAATTGGACTTGTTATTCACGATACTGATAACGAGGGAGCTACTGCCCAAAACAACAGGGATTACTTCAATAGAGTATATGTGGCAGCCAGTGCCCACTATTTTGTAGACTGGAACACTGATATAGAAACTATACCTGAAAATGAAGTTGCCTGGCATGCTGGACCTACTGCAAACCATAGGTATTTGAGTATTGAAATGTGCATGCCCTATGGACACGATACGGACAAGTTCAATAAGGTTTATGAAAACACAGTGCAGCTTGCGGCAGATATGTGTAAAAGATACGGATGGAGTACGCAGGATATACGTAGCCATTACTGGGTAAGCGAAACTTTCCATGAGACCGACCACGAAGATCCTATTGCTTACCTTGGGGAGTATGGTAAGTCGTGGGACATGCTTTTAAATGATATTCAGAAGACTATTAATGGACAATCTGTATCAGTAGCAGTTGCTCCAATGGCACAATCTGCAACCGTTAATTCTTTAGTTGGCACTCTACAGGCAGAAATAAATCGCCAAGCGCTTGGAAATTTAGTTGCAGATGGAATACCAGGACCTAAAACTCTAGCGGCTTGCCCTTTGCTAAAGCAGGGTACTAAGGGGAATATAACTAAGTGGGTTCAGGAAAGATTAGGAATAACAGCAGATGGAGACTTTGGACCAATCACAAGAACTGCAGTTATAAACTTTCAAAAGGCGCATGGGTTGACTCCAGATGGAGTTATTGGCCAAAATACATGGAAGGCATTATTAGGGCTATAGAAATATAGTCCTTATTAAATTTATAGGAGGAATGTAAAATGGATAATATAACTACATTATTAGCAATATCAGGAGTTGTAGTAGGAGCAGGCGGCGCTATAGGCTTTATATTTCCATCTCTAAAAAAGAGAGGTATAAATATATCTAATGTATTGGACAGGATAGAAAAAGGCCTTGAGGAACTTAAAACAGGCGTACAGGTTGTTAAGGAGATTACTCCAAGTACTCCAGGAATAAATGTAATTGAACTTATTGAGAAATGGGCAGAGATTGGAGTTAAAAAGGCTCAACAATTATATATCTCTAGTCAATTACCTGCTGACCAGAGGAAACAGGCTGCTATAGATACTATTGTTACTACATTAAAACAGCTTAATATACCTGTAACAGCAGATTTACAGCAACTTATTAATGATACTGTAGAATCTAAGGTATTTGACATTAAAACAGATGATGAAAAGAAAGCTGCAACTCAAAATGCTTTATCTCTACAGGTTACTCAATTACAAACTCAAAATTCACAGCTGCAGAGTAACATTGCTCAGTTAACACAGCAAAATACAGTGCTTAATAATAAGCTTGCTACAGTTCAAAATACTGTTGCTACAACATCAGTACAATAGAAAATCCCAGGGTTAGTTTTAATACTAGTCCTGGGTTATTTTTATTTTATAAATTCATCTAGATAATAATTAAAGTATTGAAATGCCTTCTCATTCTTTGTAAAAGTAAGCACCTCGGAACCATTACTTAGAATTAACTTATTATTTCTAATCTCTTCATTGAAGCTACCTAATTCCTTTAATATCTTTACGGTAAAGAAGGTCGAATCTTCAATCGTTTTTATAGCTTCTTTTTTTATTAAATACTTATGTATAAGACTACAATCAGCTAATACATACATCATAATCACCCCAAATAAATAGTTTATGAACTTATTATATCGTATAAGTTATATAATGTAAACATGATATATTGAAAATGTTATATAATATTTGTATAATACAATAGAGGTGATTGGGTTGAAAATTAACTTGAATCAGATACTAGAGGAAAAGGGTAAAACTATGTACTGGTTAGCTGAACAAACAGGCATAGGATATCCGAACATATTTAACTTATCTAAGGGTAAAACTACTTCAGTAAAGTTTGAGGTTCTGGAATTAATATGCAATGCACTCCAATGCACTCCTAACGACATATTAATAATAGAAAAAAGATAAGGCAGCAGCTGTCAAATAGCTACTGCCTTTTTATATACTTTTTTTTATACTAAGAAGAAACAGGATATATCCTAAACATACTACGCAAAGACCTATGAGCATTAGTATAGCAATACTTAACAAATCTAACGCCAATAACAACATGTCCAGCACCTCCATAGAAGAAAGTATTGACATATTGCTGTATATTTAAACTGATTACATTATCCACACCTTGTCCACATCCAATGGTGTAAACTCTTAAAACTATGCATACAAAATTAACACAATGGACGCACAAATTTAAGCCCTATACTGACAATGTACCTACAAGGTTGGTTTTCTTTTATATTTATAAAAAATTTCTTTGCTAACAATTACACATTATACAAGTAGTATCCAATACTCTTAAAAATTATTTTCTGTAGCTTTATAGATTAAAAAAATATGTTCGATTTAAGAAAGGAATGTCGAAAAGATTGATTGTAAATTGCAAGCAATGAACCAAATGGAGCAATTGGAATTTACAGGGTGTCGGAAAAAGTATTATGAAAGTCGGAAAACAAAAAACGAAAAATGTGAAAAAAATATGAATATATTGTATAATCTGTGTACGGTTATTTGAGCTTGTTCGACTTTGAAAATGAAGTCATAAAATTTGTTCTACATAAAAGATAATCTAAAGTCACATCATAGTAATCTGCTATCTTAACAATCAAAGATAGACTAGGTTCTCTAATGGCATTTTCATAATTAGCAAGAGCAGTTCTTGAAATATGTAAAGCCTCAGCTACTTCTTCCTGACCTAGATCTCGATCTTCTCTTAATGCCTTTAGTCTATCGTGGAACAACATCAATAATCACCTCAAAAAAATCCTAACATGGTGATTATACCAATTTAAGTAATGTCACATTATGTGACAACTATTGAATGTTTATAAAATGGAACACGTGTTTGCGTTGAACAGGAAACTATGGTATTATTTTATATGACTGGTAAATGAAAAATTTTAAGGGGGATATCAGGATGAAGGGAGATACACTTCAAATGATTAATAGAGAGGATTATGAAAAGGTTATAAGAAACAATGAATCACTAAAACAAGAAAATGCATTCTTAAGAAAACAATTAAGCGATATTGTGAAATACTGTGCAAATGTAAAAGAGTTGATAAGATAAAAAAGCTCACGAGAACATGAGCTTTTTTTTATTTTCCGTCAAAAAAACGTCAAAAATATTATTCTAAATTTATCAAAAATATTCAAAGCTAAAATCCTGTAAAGCTAAGTAAATAGCCATGTTGAGATGTTTTATCTACTTTATTCTAAAAAAAATATATAAGCGTTTCTTACTAAATTGTAAGATAAGTTTTTTATCTGTAAGCTGATAGACATAGAGTAAAGGATACAAGGGGGATATAATTAAGTTATACCAGATTTAAAAGAGAAGGGAAGATAGAAATGGAGATTTTAAAAGTTGAAAATTTAAATAAAACTTACGGTAAAGGTGAAAACAGAGTAGAAGCACTTAAAAATATAAATTTATCAGTTAATAAGGGAGAATTTGTAGCTATTGTAGGAGCATCGGGATCAGGAAAGAGTACACTGCTGCACCTATTGGGTGGACTTGATAGACCTTCAGGAGGAAAGGTAGTTATTGATGGAGAGAGTATATATGAGTATAAGGAAGATAAGCTTGCTATTTTCAGAAGAAGAAAAATAGGCTTTATATTTCAGTTTTTTAACCTGATACCTGTACTAGATGTGGAAGAAAATATAGCACTTCCAGCATTATTAGATAATGACAAGGTAGATAAACAATACTTAGAAGAGATTATTGAGGTGCTAGGACTAAAAGAAAGAAAAAATCATCTTCCTTCAGAATTATCAGGGGGACAGCAGCAGAGAGTTTCAATTGGTAGAGCATTATTAAACAAGCCATCTATAATATTTGCAGATGAACCTACAGGGAATCTAGATAGTAAAAACTCTAAAGAAGTTATTGAACTATTAAAATTCACAGCAAAGAAATACAATCAGACATTAATACTTATCACCCATGATGTAAATATAGCAACACTAGCAGATAGAGTAATTACTATTGAAGATGGTGCGATAATTTCAGATAAGTATTTAAGAAATAAGCAGGGGGCATAGGAGGGAAGCTAAATGATAGGCAGTTATAAACAGCTTACAGGCAGATATCTGAAAGCAAATAAAAAGAGGAGTATTCTTACCGTTATAGGTATAGTATTATCAGTAGCGCTTATCTCCTCCATAGGTTTTTTCGTACAAGGAGTACAGGATGCGGAAGTGCAAAGTATGAAGGATCAGTATGGTTCCTGGCATGTGGCATATAAGAACATAAATGAAGATTTAATTTCAAAGGTAATTAATAATCCTAAGATTGCAAGAAGTGGTCTTTATCAGGAGGATGCAGAAATAAAATTATCTGATTCATTCAGTATGGTTCCAACCATTGCAACTGATAAAGCTTTAGAACTGTTGCCTTATAGAATCAAAGAGGGAAGAATGCCAGAAAAACAAGGAGAAGTGGCAATAGAAAAGTGGTCTCTAAAATATGTAAATAAGGATGCAAAGCTAGGAAGTAAAATAATACTTAATAATAAAGAATATACTTTAACAGGAATATTAGAAGATAGCACTTTAAGTCAAATGAATAGGAAAGGTATTTTACTATCCATAAGTAATAATATTGACAAGAGCAAGTCCATGTTATTGGCTGAGGTAAGTTCAAAAACAAATTTAAAGAAAGCCGTTAAGGAATTAATGAATCTTGCACCAAAAGCTAATGTTATGACAAATAGTATGCTGCTGACAATGGAGGGAGCAGGAGTGGACGATTCTGCAAATACAGGCTTTCTTATACCAGTATGTATCATAATAGGAATAGTGGTTATTTCAACTATTGCAGTAATCTATAATTCCTTCCAGATAAGTGTTGTAGAGAGAATTAAGCAATTTGGCTTATTAAGAGCTGTAGGAACTACTCCAAAACAAATTAGAAAGATAGTATTAAGAGAGGCAACTATATTGGCCCTTATAGCAATTCCTTTAGGATTAGTATGCGGCATTATAGCTATTTACGGAATTATTTTTACATTTAAAGTAATTGGTGCAGATAGTGTTATGCCAATGAAAATATCTATTTCATCCTTAGTGCTGCTAATAAGTACTCTGGTAGGCTTAGCTTCTGTATATATATCCGCTTTAATACCAGCCTTTTTCGCAGGAAGGATATCTCCATTAGTAGCTATTAACAGCAGAACGTCTATAACAAAGGAGAAAATTAAGAGAAGAAGAAATCCAATTATAAGTAAAATCTTTAAGTTTGAGGGAGCTTTAGCTGCAAAGAATATTAAAAGAAATAGAAAAAGATATAGAATAACTGTATTTTCTATAGTTATAAGTGTTATGTTGTTTGTTACTTTTAAATCCTTTATGGATATGACATTAACTATAGCCAATACCCCTAATGAGTCCAGTAATACTCATTTTAGCATTTTGGACAGTTCTCAGAATACTATTGATGATACTATTTTAAATAGTATTACTTCCCTGAGCTCTGTAGATAAAGTATATAAGGGATACTTAAGTTACAATTTTAATGAGATTATTGATAGCAATAAAGAGATTAATCAAGTAAAGGAATTAGGAAATGTATATCAAAGCGTAAATGTTAATGGTAATAATAAAACTTTGATGCAGGGGTCTATTGCAGTATATGATAATAATTCTTTAGAAGCTGCAAAAAAATACGTTGAATCAGGAACTATTGATATTTCAAAGATGAACAGTGAAAAGGGAGTTATAGTAATTGATAGAGATGCTATATACAATTCTAAGACTAAAAAAACTTACATGGGACCTGCAGCTAATGTAAAAGCTGGAGATGAAATAAAACTTCAGTACAGTGAAAAAGGTATAGAGCAAGATGGTAAGCTTAAATTAAATGATGGAAAGATAGAGACTGTTAAGGTTTTGGCGGTACTTAAGGATGAACCATTTAATTTCAATGGAGTACGAAGTGGTATTAAAATAATTACCACTGATGAAGTGGCTGAGAGCTTAATAGGGAAGAAGGGAATTAAGCCTGCTTATTTGAATATTACCATCAAAAATGTAAAAGAAGAGGATTCAGTAAAAACACAACTAGAAAATATAATAAAGGATAAACCTTCACTACAGATAGTAAATAATTTAGATCAAAATAGAAGAGAAAAATCCGCATTGTTAATGATTCAGATACTAATATATGGTTTTGTTGTAGTGGTATCTTTAATTGGAAGTGTGAATATTATAAACACACTAACAACAAATATCATACTAAGAAAGAGAGAATTTGCCTCACTAAAATGTATAGGGTTAACTCAAAAAGGACTAAAGAAGATGATAGTATTAGAAGGACTTTTATATGGTATAGTAGGTACTATATATGGTTCTATAATAGCCTGTGGATTATCATATCTAATGTATAGAGGTATGAATGGTTTAAGGGAATTTGGCTGGAAAATACCTTGGACTGGCATAGGTATTGCAGCAGTTGCTGCCATTGTAATTGGATATCTTTCGGTACTATCACCACTTTCAAGAATTAAAAAAGAAAATTTAATAGAAGCCGTTAGAGAAGATTTTTAACATTTTATATAACCTTACATTCTATAGCCTGGGAGTGTAAGGTTATTCTTTATTTTAGTGCATGGTTAGGATATTATTATTATGAGAAATTAAAAACGAGGTGAAAACCGTGAATAGATTGTTATTAGTTGAAGATGATGAGCCGCTGGCTCTTGGAATAGAATTTACTTTAAAGGATGAAGGGTATGAGGTCATTAGAACTTCTACTGTAGCGAAGGCGAAGAAGATATTTGAAGCTGAAAAGATTCATTTGATAATATTGGATGTTAATTTGCCTGATGGAAATGGTTATGATTTATGTAAGTATATAAGAAGCAAGAGCCAAGTACCAATTATGTTTTTAACTGCATTAGATGAAGAGGTTAATATAGTATTGGGATTAGAGATAGGAGGGGATGATTATATAACGAAACCCTTTGGTGTAAGAGAATTTCTTTCTAGAATTAAGGTGTTAATAAGAAGAAATTATAAGGATGTATCTTATGGAAATAAATTAAGATCTGGTGAATTAATTGTGGATACATCTACGGCATCAATAACAAAAAGTGGAGAAGAAATTACACTTACTGCACAAGAATATAAGCTTTTATTGATATTTATGAATAAACCCATGGCGATAATAAAAAGAAATGAAATATTGCAGCAGCTTATTGAAGGTGAAGAAGCATTTTTCGATGAAAATACTTTATCCGTGTATATAAAACGAATAAGAGAAAAAATAGAAGATAATCCAAGGGAGCCGCAATATATTGCTACCCAAAGAGGGGTAGGATATATGTGGAGCAAAGATGTGGTTAAGGAGTAGATAAACATGAATAAATATTTCACAAATCCTGAGCTTAAAAAGAGTTCCTGGGTGCTTTTATTATTAAATATTTTATTTATGGCTTTAACAATTTGTAATTTAAAAATATATCACGATAATCTAAAGGATGACTACATAAAAACTTTAGGAGCCATTACTGCAAGAATATCTGAGAAAAATCCAGAATTAGAGAAGGAAATAGTACCGCTTATTGCAAAAGAGGTAACTGATAAAGAAGCTGAAAAAGGAAACATTATTCTAAGTCATTACGGTTTAAATAAAGAATTAGATAGTCAGCTTTTTCCTTATGTAAATACCACAATAGCTAAGGATACTTATGCTGTTATTTCAATTTTTGCTGCTATGTGTATTACATTTTTTATATTTAATTATTTTCAATATGGATACTTTTATAAGAGGATTAGAAGACTGACCTTAGGTGCAAAAAAGGTTGTAGAGGGGGATTATGATATTTCCATTAGCGAAGATAGGGAAGGCGACTTTGCCAAATTAGCAACATCCTTTAACTCTATGAGAGGCATAATAAGAAATAATTTAGAGGAACTTAGAAAGGAAAAACAGTTCTTAGTGGATTTATTATCAGATATATCTCATCAATTGAAGACACCACTATCCTCTATGATTGTTTATAATGACATTTTACTAAATAAGGATTTGTCCAAAGAACAAAGACAAACCTTTTTATTAAATAATAAAAATCAGCTATTTAGAATGAACTGGCTTATTAAAAGTATTTTAAAGCTTGCAAGAGTTGATGCAAAAGCTATAGAATTTTTTAAGGAAAGGCAAAGTTTAAACGAAACTATACAGGATTCTATAGAGGCCTTAGATGAAAGAGCATTAGAGAAGAAAATACTGGTTAGGTTTAAGGGAAATGAAGATGTTATATTTGAACATGATAGAGAATGGCTTCAGGAGGCATTAATTAATATTATAAAGAATGGAATAGAGCACACCTCAGAGGGTGGTGGGATAAATATCGAACTGATTGAAAATCCTGTATATAGAAGGGTTACTATTAAAGATACTGGAGAAGGAATTACAGAAGAAGATTTACCTAATATTTTTAAAAGATTTTATAAGGCAAAAAACTCAGTAAAAACTGAATCTGTGGGAATAGGTTTAGCACTAGCAAAGTCTATAATAGAAGCACATAATGGTATAATAGAAGCTCATAGTAAAGTTGGAAAAGGCACAGTGTTCACTATTACCTTTTTAAAATACTTATGATAGCAAAGGATGTGGTAAATAATGAAGAAAAGATTTGAAGGATATTTATTAGTTTCAGATATGGATGGAACATTAATAGGTAGTGATGATAGAATTTCAGAAAAAAATATTAATGCCATAAATAGATTTGTGGAGGCGGGAGGAATATTTACTATAGCCACAGGAAGAATGAGAGAATCAGCAAGGAGATTCCTAGGTTATCTTCCTGTATCAGTTCCTGTGATTTTATACAATGGTACAAAGGTGTATGACTATTGTAAGGAAGAAGTAGTATATGAGAAATTTTTAGAAGAACCTATTAAAGAAATAATAAAAAAACTTAAAAATCATGATAACAGTCTAGGAATTGAAATATATTGTGAGGAAGATGTACACATATATAATTCCTGTAGATTTACAGATAGGTTTTCTCAAAAAGGCTATAACGTATATTATCAGGTTACTGAAGAACTTTGGAATAAAAATTGGACAAAGATTCTTATACTTGGTGAGGTAGAACAGATGGACAAACTTGAGGCAGCTTTTGAAGGGATTTTCGGAAAGGTTAATTTAATAAGAAGCGGAGAATATTTCTTAGAGATTGTTCCTCAAAACACTTCTAAGGGACATGCTTTAAAAGAATTATGTACAAGTTTAAATATAGATATTTCTAAGACCATTGCAGTAGGTGATAATATGAATGACTTGGAGCTGCTAACCACCTCTGGCTATGGATTTTGTGTAAGCAATGGAAATGAAAAATTATTAAACATGGTGAAGTATCAATGTTCCTCAAATGATGATCATGCCTTAGAATCCGTAGTAAATTGGGCTGAGGAGTACTTAGTGTAGGAGTGAGAAATAGGTGCAAGTTTATTAAATTGCACCTATTTTTTATATTATACAGATGTATCTAGATAATAAGTATTAGTCTTTATAAGCATTTTCTCTCCGTTCACCATGTTCTTGGAAAATTCGTTCCAGGTAGGTAAAAAGTCTGACAGAGAGTTTATTACTGGCAAATAATTTGAACTATATCCATTTAGTTTATCATCTTTTTTGTAATCTACATTATTCTTTTCTAAGACTAACAATTTTTCTTTCTTTTCACCATCACTTAATGTATCGCTATTTTTAAAAAAATCATAGGTTTCGTTAAATAGTGCCTCTTCTTTAACGTACTCCTGTTTAAAATAATCAGACTTTCGGAATTCCTGAGGATGATCGTTAAATTCATTGGAGATGGCTTTATTTTCTTTAATGCTGTTCTTTAAAGAGTCGATTTGCTCCAACAGATCTTTTTTATAATCATCAAGCTGACCTTTACTAGAAGTATTTTTTTCACTATGAAACTTTGTTTTACTAAAGGGACTATACTTAAGTAGTGGATTATATACAATAATAATGTTGCTTTTTCGTATAGGTTTATCTTCTAATTTATTATAAATGCGAAGAAGCTTAAAGAGGTCATCAATATTCTTTACGTATTCAGAATTTAGATTTTGTCCTATTTTATTCATTAAATACCCAACATTTTTTCGCTCTAGTAAATTGTTAACATTAGATAAATAAATATCCTTCATACTTGAAGAAACATCAGAGTTTGATATATACTTTTCAGTAATAGCCTTTATTATTCCATTTTTAACTGGAAAAGAAAGAGTGTTATCATTAAGCATATCTGAATTATAAAGCTGTATACCTGTATATAATCCAGATATGTCTTTATAGCTCATTTTTTCAAAACTATCTCCCTGTGAATCAAACTGCTTTGCAAGCAAGTCACTAAGTTTATTTTTGGCTTCTTCCATATCGCTGCTTGTCTCAATAATATTATTATTTTCAGCTAAATTCATAGCTGAGTTAAATATACCTGTTAAGTATTGCTGAAAAGTTTCTTTGTTAAAATTAGTTTTTTCTGTTTTTATAACATCGCTAAAGTCATCTACTGAAGAAATTGAGTTTTGGGTACCATTAAAAAATCTATCAAAATCAGTGGTTATTTCAGCTGTTGATTCATTAATCGCAGCTTCATAGTTTTTTCTCATAGATTCTTCAAGACTTATTTTTCTATCCTCAGAAGCACTTGAAAGTAATTGGGTCTTCATAGATAGACTATTTAGGACTAAGCCCGATACAGAATCATTTAAGGAATAGCCAAAACTTAATTTTGATAACTGGGATTGATTGGTTGAAGATAGGTTATCTACTAGTTTAAGTGTAAGTGGGGTGTTGGCTATACTTTTAGAACCAACAGTATGGCTCTTAAAAAATCCTGTTTCTCCTTGTCTAAAAAAAGTAATAGTGTTAGTTAAAGGATTAAAAATCATTATTATAATACCTCCCTTGTATTATATTTACAGCTATGTCAACATGTCCATATAATATTATATATCGGTGGATATTCAGTATTATTGATACTTATATGTAAAAATAAGTATCAAGCTTTTGATGAAATATTTCAATAAGGTTTTCCGAGCAATTGATAGTGTTAATAGATTTATGATAATATTTAAATAATTAATTATATTTTGAGGTGATTCGAGTGAAAAAGATTATTAGAATTACAGGAGTTCCAATTTTGTTAATGCTTAGTCTAGTTGGCTGTTCATCAGGTTCTAATGTTAAAGAGGATCAAATTCAAAAGGATCTGGTAGGAAGAGAGTTAAATGTACACAATGATCAAGCTATTGGAGTACAAACTTGGAAGATATCAGATAAGGTAAAGGTGAAGGTAAAGGACTCAAAATTAGGTAATGATAATACAATTGAGTATGAGACTGTAGATATTGAAGATAGTAAAATTGATATATATCCTTTGTCAGCAAAGTCTGATTTGTATTCTCACAAAATATCTCCAGAATTAGTATTAATGTACAGGTACTATGATAATAGCTGGAAACTACAAACTGTAACTTCCGATAAAGATATCGTGGACACTGTAAAGAACACTGGCGATCATGTGAAGATACCAAAGTTAAACTTAACCGTAGACAAGGTTATGCAGGATCTTCAATCAGGTAAAGTAACTATGATAAATCAAGATGAAAGCAAGTATATTAACTTTGCAAGTGGAGATATTAAAAATTTAGAAATAATAAATTCAAAATATGATAATGAATATGGAACATATACATTGAATGTAAAGATTAAGTTTAATAAGGCATCGGATAGCAGTTTGGGGAATAAATCCAATTTTGGAGAAGGATCAGCTACTGTTACATACTATTATGACTTTATCCATAATAAATGGCTATCTCCAAAGATAATCGCTGATAATAGTATGACTTGGGATTTAAAATAAGTAATTTATATATAGGTTAAGTTTGGTATGAGCAGCTATAGATGAAATCGGGAGAGTGATAGGAATGCCAAAGTTATTTTCAACAATAGAAATCAAGGATATGGAGTTAAGGAATAGAATAGTAATGCCGCCAATGTGTATGTATAGCTCTGGGGAAGATGGACATAGTAGATTGTGGCATTTTGTGCACTATAGCACAAGAGCAATAGGCGGAACAGGATTAATAATTGTAGAGGCTGCTGGTATTGACCCCGCTGGACGGATTTCAGATAAAGATCTTGGAATATGGGAAGATTCTCATATTGATGGGTTAAGCAGAGTAGTTACTGAGGTAAAGAAGCACGGCGCCAAAATTGCTATACAGTTAAATCATGCCGGAAGAAAGTGTGAAGTTAAAGAGGCAGATATTATAGCACCAAGTGCTATAGCCTTTGATGAAAATTCACCTACACCACGTTTAATGACAAAGGATGATATAGATAATGTGATAACCTTATTTAAAAATGCGGCTGTGAGAGCAAAAAAGGCAGACTTCGATGCTATAGAAATTCATGCTGCACATGGTTATTTAATTAATGAATTTTTATCACCATTATCTAATCAAAGAGCTGATGAATATGGTGGAAGCTTAGAGAATAGAGCAAGATTTTTAAAAGAAGTGGTAAAAGCGGTAAGAGAGGTATGGCCAATGGAGAAGCCTCTTATTGTAAGAGTTTCAGCAGAAGACTATATTGAAGCAGGTAATAGAGATGTAGATGTTGCTAATATGCTTAATTCTGTAAAGGATGAAGGTATAGATATTATAAATGTAAGCTCTGGGGCAGTAGTACCAGCAAAGATAAATGTTTATCCAGGCTATCAGGTGAAATTTTCAGAAACTATAAAGAAAATTACCGGTCTTTATACTATAGCTGGTGGGTTAATTGTGGAGCCTGCCATGGCAGAAGAAATAATTCAAAACGAGAGAGCAGATTTGGTTTATCTTGGTAGAGAACTCTTAAGAAATCCATACTGGCCTTTAAAAGCAGCTAAGGAGCTTGGAGAGGATATTGCTTGGCCTGTTCAATATGAAAGAAGCAAGTAGTAAATTTCTATAAATAAAAAGAACGAACTATGTCATCTGACAAAAGAGACATGGTTCGTTTTAGTTTATGTAAAGTTACTTACTAATTTTTAAAGAATTCAACAAATTCAGTCATGGGTTTTAATAGTTTGGTGATATTAAGAGAGTAATAGGAGCGATTATCGGCTCTCTTAAAGGTTACTGCACCAATTTGTTGTAGAAACCCCATGTGATAGGATATTGTAGCTGGTGTGATATTTAATTTTTCAGCCAGTTCTTGACCAAACCAAGGACGTTCAGCTAAGAGTTTAATAATCTCTATTCTATTTGGATCTGATAGTGATTTAAAAAAATAGGACAATTTCTCTGCTGAAAGATTCTTTTCAAATAATAAATTTGAATAAATGCCTAATATGAACCAATCAGGTAATTCAGGCTTAAATAAAGAGTAACTGTGCCAGCTTACATATTTAAAAAAACTTAGATGAATAATTAGGTTTGTATTACAATCAAAGGAATCTAGGCTTAGGTACTGCTCCAAAAACAGCTTTTGATTAGCTTTAAATAAATCTACATAGTTGTTTTTTTCCTCAGTAAGTATATCTAAAATCTCTCTCTCAATAGGTTTGAAACTCTTAATATAAAATTGTGACAATAAAAAATGAAATCTCTGCTGTATTTCTTCTGGGTTTTGCAATGCTTCTATAACTCTAAGCTTCCTCTGAGGGTCTTGAAAGCTTGTCATATTGATTAAAGCTAACATCCTATCAGTGTCATATTTAAGCAGTTTGTAATCCTCTCTATCCTCATTAGGAATGTTGTTTTTGCATACACTTTCAATTACGTAGAGAACTAATTCATTGGGATTAAGGTTCTTCAATATATTTAAAAGCTGTTCTATGTTGTCTAATTCTGGATGATTTAAAATGATTTTATAAAAAATATATCCAAGACCGCTTAAATCAAAGAAATAGTCTAATTCCTGATGCATAAAGCGAGACAATCCTTTTTTCATTTCGGCAATATATGTAACAATCTTTTTGTTTGGTTCCAGCTCAAATTCACGAATCATTTCATAAAATAGTTTTTCCGTTCCAGAAGCAAATAAGGAGTACAAAAACTCCATTGGCATATGTACTTTGAAATTTATATTTTTATAATCAAGCATATGAACCTCCAATAGTATTGTAAAATAATAAATAACTTAATATTAGATAAATTTCTAATAAGATTATACGTTGTTGTTTATGATTATGTCAATTACATTTAAGACAATCATAAAAAATATTGGACAAACGTTTATAAAGAAATATTGACTTTGATGTATCTATTATATATACTCAAATTAGATAAATATTAAATGTAGAGGTTGTGGTTAGATGGATGTTAAATCTCTATTAAAATGGCGTTTAGAAGAAATAGCAGATTCACTGATGAAAACCTATTAAGCCTTTGTGAAAAAAATGAGAAGTAAGGATTTAAGGAGAGGATAATTATGAGAAAGATATTGGTACTTGGAGGAATTACTTTTGATACAATTATTCACTTGGATAAATTTCCGGAACCCAAACCAGCCACTATACACAGCAATAGAAGTCATGAGACTATAGGGTCAACTGGTGCAGCTAAAGCTTTATGTTTTGAAAAGTTAGGTATGGATGTAACCTTCCATGGAATAATAGGTAACGATATTTATGGAGAAAAGATAAAGAACAAGCTAAGTAATAGCAGAATAAATTTTCTATATGATATAGACCCACTGGGAACTGAACGTCATGTAAATCTAATGAATGATGAAGGTGGAAGAATATCAATATATACAAATCCAGGTACCTTTGACCCAAAGGTCGATTACAATGAAATGGAATCTTATATTGAACATAGTGACTATGTAGTTTTAAATATAATAAATTATTGTAGGAACTATATTCCTTTAATTAAGAAACATAATCAAGAAATATGGTGCGATTTACATGATTATGACGGTGTTAATTCGTATCATCAGGATTTCTTAGAAGCAGCGGACTATATTTTTATGAGCTCTGATTGCTTAGAGGACTATAAAACTACTATGCAGGATATTATTGCAAAAGGAAAAAAACTAGTGGTATGCACTCATGGTAAAAATGGAGTATCTGCTCTTGCGGATGATGGAGCATGGTATCATCTTCCTATAGCTAATAGTTATGAGAGAAAAGATACAAACGGAGCTGGCGATAATTTCTTTTCAGGATTCTTATTTGCACATAGCTTAGGTTATTCTATACTTCAGTGTTTAAAATTTGGCACAATTACAGCTGGGTTATGCATAACCTCAGAAGAACTTGTGTATGAGGGATTAAATGAGGAAGTATTATATCAAGAATATATAAAACATTATAGTGAAAAACTGTAATGTATGAGAACAAGAGGACTATATTCGTCCTCTTTTTTTGTACACAAATACACAAATATCCTCACCTGACCTCAGGTCGTGCTTCCATTCATTAACTTCTATGGGGTTAATTGTTCCTAATGTTATTACTGTTTATTAAGAGATATGCGTCCTTCTCCACCTTAGGTCGAGCGTTCATTCGCTAACTGATGTGGGGTATATAGTAACTAGCAGTATCATTTATATGTAAAAATATTATAATATAACCAACATGTATAGAAACAATATAATAAGTATAAAATAATATCAAAAAATATAGGGTAAGATTATGTTTTTCCCTATATTTTTTTATTCTATAAAATTTCTAAAGCAGCAGGAGGTATTTTGTCTTGAATATTTTACTAGTATGTTCATCAGGTATGTCCACAAGTTTGATAGTAAAAAAAATGGAGGAAGCTGCTAAAGCAAAGGCAATCCAATGTAAAATATGGGCAGTAGCTCAAGATGCTGCTGAACAGGAAATGGCAGAAGCAGATGTATTATTAATAGGACCACAAATGAGATTTCTAAAATCCAAACTAGAACTTAAAGCTAATGAATTAGGTATTAAAATAGATGTTATAAGGCCTATGGATTTTGGAAGATGTGACGGCAATGCTATATTAAATACTGCAATTTCCATGTTTGAAGAGTAAATTAACAAAGCTGAGGTGGTTAAAATAATGAATGCTATAATGGACTTTCTTGATAAACATCTTATACCTATAGCAGATAAATTAAATAATAATAGATACCTGACTGCTTTGAGAGATGCTTTTATGCTATCATTACCACTGATAATGTTCGGTTCGATTTTTGTAGTTATATCTAACTTGCCATATCTGGATAGGTTATTTGGAACTGGTTCCATTACCAAATTAAAATATTGGCTTGGTGCAGCACCAAATGCAACTATGTCAATTATGACTTTGTTTGTCGTATTTGGTATGAGCTATAGCCTTTGCAGATACTATAAAGTTGAAGCAATATATGGAGCTGCTGTGGCAGTTTCATCTTTTCTGCTATTGACTCCAAGCGTACTGCAGTATGGAAAGACTTCAAGAGAGGCAGTGAATGGAGTAATATTACTTGACAGACTTGGAGCTAAGGGAATGTTTGCAGGAATAATTGCAGCAATTATAGCAACAGAAATATACAGGAAGGTAATAGAGAAGAATTGGACAATAAAGATGCCAGAAGGTGTTCCTACTGCAGTGTCAAAATCTTTTAGTTCTTTGATTCCAGCAACTATAACTTTATCATTTTTTCTTATTTTAAGAATAATATTTTCTGTAACTCCTTGGGGAAATATTCACGATTTTATATATGAAATTATTCAAAGACCATTGCTGCTCTTAGGGTCAGGTATTGTTGCCACTTTAATAGCAATTTTCTTTACGCAATTATTTTGGTTCTTTGGTTTACACGGTCAGATTGTAATGAATTCTGTTCTTGATCCTATTTGGAGAACCTTGTCACTAGAAAATTTTCAAGCCTACCAGGCTGGTGAAAAGCATTTGCCGCATATCATAACTAAGCAGTTTATTGACACCTTTACTGTAGGTATGGGTGGAACTGGTATGACTATGGCAGTAATTATAGGAATACTCATATTTGCAAGGAGTAAGCAGTTAAAAGAGTTAGCTAAGCTTGCTGGACCACCAGGGATATTTAATGTTAATGAACCAGTGATATTTGGGCTTCCCATTGTTCTAAATCCTATATTATTAATACCTTGGATTACTGCTCCAATTATAATCACCGGTTTTACATACTTTGTGATGTATATAGGTTTAGTACCACCACCGGTAGGAGTAGATGTTCCTCGGACGGTACCAATATTTTTTAGTGGTATATTAGCAACAAATTCTGTAGCTGGTGGAATACTTCAGATAGTAAATCTGAGTATAGTTTTGATAATTTGGTTACCATTTATAATTATTATCGATAGAAAGTATCATAAGACAGAAATTGAATTAAAAGCTGCAGTGGAAACAAGAGAAATTAGTACATAATTATGATGGAGGTTTTAAAATATGGATGAAGTAAAAAATATAGCTTTTGATATAATATTATATGCAGGCAATGGAAAATCGTGTTCTATGGAAGCTATACGAGAGGCAAAGAAAGGCAATTTTCAAAGGTCAGAGGAATTGCTAAAGGAAGCTTCTGAGGAACTGACAAAAGCTCATAAATATCAAATTAGATTAATTAGAAATGATGTACGAGGAGAAACAATTCCTTTAGATATGCTGCTCATTCATTCTCAAGACCATCTAATGACAGCAATGACGGTTAGAGATTTAGCAGCAGAAATAATTGAATTATATAAGACAAGAAATTGATATTTTAAACTTACTTTTGGAAGGGGTTTTTTTATATAAAAAAGCAGCTAATGCGAGATTTTTACTACATTAGCTGCTTTTCAATTTTAGAAGGTTAAGTTTTTAATGCCAGACTTTCCAATTAAGCTATCGTTTATAGCATTTAAAGTTGTTTGATCTACTACTCCCGTTCTTGATAATCCCTTATCTTTTTGGAAGGAGATTACTGCAGATTGAGTTTGAGTACCAAAATATCCTGTAGCAGAGCTTATGCTGTAACCTAATTTTATTAAAGCGTTTTGAACAGATGTTACATCTGGGCTAGTCATTCCATAGGATAGAGGTAAAGTTGTTACAGTTACAGGAATAGCTTGTATACTTAAGTCAAAAGATTTCATGTCATCGTAGGCATTTTTTGAGGCCAAATCTTTAACATATACTTTTAATGTATAGGTTCCAGCGGTATTTGGAGTAAAGCCAAAGCTAGTGCTGGTACTGAAATCTTTTGAAGTATACAATGAACCGTTTTTATAAACCTCATATTTTAAATTTGTTCCTAAAGGACTTCCTATTGTGTTAGCTGCAACTATATTAACAGGTTTTCCAGCATACATGTATCCAGATGCAGTAGTAGTAGACATTTGAGGAGCTGCATATGCAGTCAATAAAAGCCTCTTATATCCACTATTTTGATTAGTTTCAAGCTTATCCTTTATATAAACATAAACCTCATAGTTTCCAGGCTGAGTTGGTATATAAGAATAAGAAGTACTACTTCCAAACGGTGTCTCAGTTACGAAATTCCAATCCTTTAATACTACAAATTTATAACTGATGTCTCCGCTGCCGCCTTGTGCTAGTGCTGTAAAGTTCATAGGTTCACCTGTTAAAGGAGTATTTGTATCTACTGCAAAATTAGTTATAGTAGGAACATCATATACAACAATGCTTGTCTTTGAACTAACATCATATGTGTTATCAGATGCCATATCCTTTACATATACAGTAACATCATAATTTCCTGAAGCAGTTGGTGTATAAGCTAAAGTACTATTTAGGCTGTAATCCTGAGTAAATACCACTGTTCCATTTTGAGAAATCTGATATTTATATTGGTAACTTCCAGAGCCACCTACAACACCTACTGAAGCATTTACCCCCTGACCTAAAAGTATTTGGCTCTTATCTAATAAAGGATTAGATATAGAAGGAGCATTGATTGCTGAAAGTGTAATGCTCTTAGTATCTTCATAAGCATTTGTAGATAGGTTATCTTTAATATAAACTGTAACACTGTAATTACCTGCTGCAGTAGGAGTATAAACTAAGTTTCCATCATTGGAGTAGTCTTTTGTATATACTACAGAGTTATCAGCTGAATTGGTAATAACATATTTATATTGATAGTTACCAGACCCATTTTGTGCCTGAGTAGTGTAGGAAATACTTTGTCCAACTAAATCTGTAGTTTTAGTTGATATAAAACTGCTTATGGATGGAACTAAATAACTGGTAAAGCTTAAACTTTGTGTACTGTCATAGTCTTGGCTGGATGCCGCATCCTTAACATATAGCACTGCAGTATAATTGCCACCATCCGTTGGTGTAAAACTATAGGTTGAGGTAGAATTATAGTCTCTAGTTACAACTACAGTACCATTTTTAGATATTACATATTTGTATAAGTAGCTTCCTGTTCCATTAGCTGCGGAAGCTGTAAAATTCACATTTTGACCAGCTAATAATTGAGGCTTATCTAGGCTAAAGCTTGATATAGATGCATAGTTAATGGCTGTTAAATTCATAGCATAACTGTCGTCAAAATCTTTTGTGGATAAAGTATCTTTTAAATAAGCAGTAATTGTATAGTTTCCAGCACTGCTTGGACTATAGGAGAAATTAGGATCTGAACTATAATCCCTAGTGGATACTATAGTACCATTATTTGCAACGACATATTTGTATAAATAAGAACCATTTCCTCCACTAGCAGCTATATTTACGTTTGTACTTTGTCCTGCAAATAGTTGAGTATTGGTTAATGAGGCTGAGGTAATAGATGAATAATTGTATACAGTTAAAGATAAATCCTTAGTATCGTCATAAGCATTTGAGGATAAAGCATCCTTTACGTAGGAGGTTATTTTATAGTTCCCTGCAGCACTTGGAGTAAAGTTAAAGGAGTTATTAGAACTATAATCCTGAGTGGCTATAACCTGACCGTTATTGGATACTACATATTTATATAAACAACCTTGTCCGCTGCCTCCAGATGCTGTAGTGTTGAAGTTAACGGCATTACCAACATAGTTTTGTGAAGAACTTTCAGTATAACTCCCTATAGCTGCAGTTGGAATATTAATTACAGAAGCTGATAGGGATTGAGAAGCATCATATACCTGTGTTGATTCCACATCCTTTAAATAAACTATAAATTGATAGTTTCCAGTTTGAGCAGGAGTATATGTGTAGTTTGGACTATCAGTAAAACCTGTATCTGTCACATAGGCTCCGTCTTTCATTACTGTAAATTTGTATTGATACCTTCCTGTACCGTTTAGTCCCATAGTATTTAAACTTATGGGTTGTCCTACATAAACTTGATTGCTGCTTTCGGTATAGGAGCTTATACTTGGTGTAGTGTATAGGTTTGCAATTTGTGTGGAGTCATAATAAAATTTTAAAATTTGGTCGTAAGTTTGTCCTAAAGATGCTCTTTGTTTAGCTCCGATTTGGCTCATTCCTATACCATGACCATAGCCTTTGCCTGTGAAATTATAATAAGTTCCATCGAAGCTTGCATTCCACATAGAACTTTGTAGTGACAAGAACGTTCTGCATCTGTCACCAGTAATATATTTCACGTGCTGTATTCCAGTAGAATCATTATAAATTAAGTTTATGTTAGATACTCTGCCGCTTGAGTCTCTTGTGATGGAGTTTAAATCCAATTTTACAAAGGTATCAGTTGAAGCTAAATATCCTTTTGTTTTTAAAGTTGAGTCAATATTTGCTATAGTAAAGGACTTTGATCCGTAGCTCCATGCACCATTATCAATAGTTTGACCATTATAAACATCAGGTTTGGCAATTAAATAGGCTGTAGAATAGCCCCAGGCATCCATGATATTCTCTGTATACCCACCATCAGAAGCACCAAAGTAGGCATAAATAAGGTTATCATTGTAGGTTTCAACCTGTCCCTTAGTATTCAAAACTGCCTGAATGGAATTTTTATTAGCAGGATTATAACCATAGTAAACCTGATAATTTATAGTATCATCAAAATCAAAGCCCTTAGTTTGCATAAGAGCTCCTTCGCTCTTCAAAGCATATGTTCTTGCTGCAACTGCTTGAGTCTTTAGTGCTTCCATAGGAAAGCTGTCAGACATCTCGTAAGGGACAACTCCCTTTAAGTAATCTTCTAAGCCTAATGAATTTACCGGATAAACTCTTCCGTTGTCAACCTTAAATGTGAATACCCCTAAATAATTATTTGTTTCCGTACCGCTGGTGAGGGCAAGCAGATTGCCATATGCTTTTGGTGATAATGATACGCTGCCGTACTCAATACCATTTATATTTACTTTTCCATTTGTAATCTTGAAATTTAATACTGTTCCTGAAGTAATCAAATTTCCATTTAAATAATAATCCCCTGTAAGTTTTCCTACCAGAGTAGACGCTGCCATATGTTCTAAACCGATTTTTATATCATTCATATACGCAGGGTTTGAATAGGCATAAGCCTTAGTTGTTGGAAAAACAGGAGTCATAGAGAACAAGAAAAATGACATGGTTAAAAGAGCTATTTTCTTCTTATCCATTTTTTCATCCGTCCTTCTAGATGATTACCATCTTTTAATAAGTTAAAATTCCAGCCAAGTACATTGCATTTGCAGCATTTATAAAACGTTAGTCCTCCTTTCATAAATTATATAGGTAGTTTCAATCAAATACTTATATGATTAAAAATACATATTTGTTTATAGTATCGAATATCTTATTCAAGAACTTTTTATTGAATAAAATCCAAACGGTCCATAAAATCACATTAATTATAGTGATCAATAGAGGAAAAATGTCGAGAGTATAGAATATTAATTTATATAGTATTTTATAATTAATTTGGAGGTAGTATTGTGGCGGTAACAAATAAGGGAACTTCTTGGGAAGTTAAGAAATCATTGTGGATAATACTTAGTTTTATCTTATTTTTAAATGGAATTGGAATTTTTTATGCGGGGTTAAAAGTAAAGGCAAAGAAATGGATTACCTATGGGATAGTGTATACTGCTATCGGATGGATAACGTTTCCGCTGGTGGGCAGCATCGGTAATAATATCAGGTATGTGTTTATTGCTGATATGGCTCTAGGTACATATTTAATAAGTTTTTTTGTATCTATCATCCACAGCTTTTTAATCAGAAAAGAATACCTAATAAGGGCTGAAATTATTGAGGATAAAAGGGTTGAGAAAATAGAAATAGGCACACTCAGAAGTAATATTATGGATGAATATGGTTTAAGGGAAGAAATTAAAGTAAAAAGCGGTTCCTTCAAGAGTGAAGATAATAATTAATGTTAAATTTGCGTGAAAAATTTTATGAAGTAATATGGAAACCCTTTTAACAATTGTGATAAAATAATAAAAATACAATGATGTAAGATGTGCAAATAAAAAAAAGAAGGGGGAGTATATGTTATGAAAATTTACAACAAATTAGTTAGGGACAAGATTCCTCAGAAAATAAAAGCATCAGGAAAAGAATTTCAAATAAGACTTATATCTAAAGAGGAACATGCTGTTACTTTAGAAAAAAAACTTCACGAAGAAGTAGCTGATTTTATAAAAACTAAGAATATAGATGACCTTGCGGATATAATGGAAGTTGTTTTTGGAATAGCTAAAAACATGGGATATAGTGAAGAAGAATTATTAAATAAGCGGCTGGAAAAGAGAGAAGAAAAAGGAGGCTACGAAGATAGGGTTGTTTTGGAAAAGGTTTGGATTAACAAATCTAAGAAAGAACAAGCTGAAGCTTCGGAAGAGTCTTTAGAAATTATAGAAGGATTTATTGAAGTTACAGAGGAAGCTGTTAAAACTATAGAGGAATCTATTGAGGTTGCAGTAGAATCTATACGAGATGAGAAATAAACTATTTTAGGGTAAAAAGAAGTTTAATATATGTAATTGGGTACTTTTGCCAATGAGCATTGGACAAAGGTGCCCTTTTTCTGGGTAGAGCAAATGTATCACAGAACCTTTAATGTTCATAATACTGTACATAAGCTGTAACAAAACTGACACAATAGAATTTTATAGTATACTCATAAGATAAAAAAAGTTGTTGAGGTGAGTTAAATGAAAAATGACGTTATCTATTCAATAGTAGTACCTTTATATAACGAACAACTTGTTATAAATGAGAGCTATAGAAGACTTAAAAAAGTTATGGATAGTACAAATGAAAAATATGAAATATTATTTATAAATGATGGCAGCAAGGATCAAACTAGAGATATTGTAGGAGATATATGCAGTTATGATGAAAACATAAAGCTTATCAATTTTTCAAGAAACTTTGGTCATCAGGCAGCAATAACTGCCGGCATGGATGTAGCACTAGGAAAAGCAATTATAGTAATTGATGCAGATCTTCAAGATCCTCCAGAAGTTATGCTGGAGATGATTGAAAAGTGGAAGGAAGGCTATGAAGTTGTGTATGGGAAAAGGAAAAAGAGAGAAGGAGAAACCTTTTTCAAAAAGTTTACCGCTAAGACCTTCTACAGATTACTAAAAAGTATAACTAGCATTGATATTCCAGTGGATACAGGCGATTTTAGACTTATAGATAGAAAGGTTTGCAACGCACTTGTTTCACTTCCGGAAAAAAATAGATATGTTAGAGGTCTTGTAAGTTGGGTAGGCTATAAACAAACTTTTGTAGAATTTGAAAGACAAGAAAGGTTTGCAGGTGAAAGTAAATATCCATTAAAGAAAATGATGAAACTAGCTTTTGATGGTATTACCTCTTTCTCTTATAAACCACTTGTTGCAGCTGGATACTTTGGCGGATTAGCATTATTTATAGGATTTATTACAATGCTAATAGGTTTTATAAAGGATATAGCAAATAAAACATCTATACTAGATATAGGATTTGTTGTATCTGTAAATCTTATGATGTTTGGTATAACACTTGGCTGCATTGGTATAATGGGTCAATACATTGGAAGAATTTTCGATGAAACTAAGGCAAGGCCTAATTATATCATTGCAAGTATAATAAATAAGAAGGCAGTGGATAGAAGATATGAAGTTAGTAGCTAATATAACAAACTATGTATTTAATGGTAAGTTGAAAAAAATAAGTCGTTTTTCAGTAACAGGAGTTTTAAATACTCTTATAGATTTTGCTGTGTTTACTATAGCACACAGCTTACTTGGAATAGGATATACAGTAAGTCAGGTGGCAGGTTATAGTTTTGGGGTAATAAACAGTTTTGTGTTCAATAAAAAATGGACTTTCCAAAACCAAAATGCCGACAAAATTGTAATTCGTGAATTGATACAATTTATCATAATCAATTTAATTTCATTAACTATAACAATTTTATGTATGAAGCTTTTAGTTAATAATTTGGGATTAAACGTATATGTATCAAAAATTATTGTAACGCTTGTGGCACAGGTAACAAATTTTATAGGTTACAAGCTTTGGGTATTTAGTGACTAAAGGAGGAATTATGGTGAAGAAAATAAAATTTACCAAGGAATCTATCAGTGTAGCCTTAGTACTTATTTTATCCGCAATATTGAATTTTGTTAATTTAAGTATAGAAGGATATGCAAATGAATATTATGCGGCTGGTGTAAAAAGTATGACACTAAGTCTTAAGAACTTTTTCTTCGTATCTTTTGATCCAGCAGGCTTTGTAACTATTGATAAGCCGCCTCTAGGCTTTTGGGCTCAGGCTATATCTGCTAAGATATTTGGTTTCAGCGGGTGGAGCATACTATTTCCAGAGGCTCTAGCTGGAGTGATTTCAGTAGGTCTAATATATTATCTGGTTAAAAGATCATTTGGACATGCTGCAGGGCTGATTTCAGCAGTATGTCTAGCAGTAACACCAGTTTTTGTGGCTGCAAGCAGAAACAATACCATAGACAATTTGCTTGTTATGACTTTATTATTTGCTTGTGTGGCTTTCTTTAAGGCAGCAGAGAAGGGAAAAATAAAATTCCTTATATTATGCTTAGCTCTTGTAGGTTTAGGTTTTAACATAAAAATGCTGGAAGCTTACATGATTGGACCTGCAATATATTTAACATATTTACTTGCAACAACTATACCAGGTAAAAAGAGAATACAGCATCTTGTTTTAGGAACCGTTGTTCTTTTAGCAGTATCATTTTCTTGGGCTGTAATAGTTGATTTAGTACCAGCCTCCAGCAGACCATTCGTAGGCAGCAGTACAAATAATTCAGAAATAGAACTTATAATAGGACATAATGGTCTAGAAAGGCTTGGACTTAGTGGCAAATCAGGACCTGGCGGAGGCATGGGACCAGGAGGTCAAGGTGGTTTCAGAGATAGACAGGATAGATCAAGTCAGCAAAACACAACAAATAGCCAAAATAATAATTCTCAAGATCAGAACAATGGTGCACAACAGCCAGGAGATAATAATGGACCAAACGGTGGTCAGGCACCAAATGGTAATGATCCAAATGGCGTGGCACAAGGACAACAAGGTAATGGTCAAGCTCCAAATGGTAACGGACCTGGGGCATGGGGCAATGGACAAGGACAAAATGCTAATGGACAGGGTCCATGGGGCAATGGTCAAACACCTAACGGCGGCAGCAACTTCGGAGGACAGGGAGGATTACAAGGATCCTTTGGAGGACAAACAAAAGCAGGCTTTACAAGATTATTCTCTAAGAACATGTTATCAGATCAAATAGTCTGGTTTTTACCTCTGGCTCTAATAGGCTTCATTGCGGCAGCTATAAAAGAAAAATTAAGATTTAAACTTGATAATGAAAGAAAGTTATCTATAGTATTTTGGATTGTATGGCTAGTACCTGAATTTATATATTTCAGTTTCACTACAGGATTATTCCACCCATATTATTTAACAATGTTAGCACCACCAATTGCTGCATTAGCAGGAATAGGTATCACAACTATGTGGGAAATGTATAAAGAAGGCGGCTTAAAAGCATGGTTACTGCCAGCAGCGCTCTTAGTAAATGGTGCAGTTCAGGTATTGGAAGTATCTTATTTCTATAGTTCATCAAATGCTGCTAAATTTATAATGATAGGGTTAATAATTTTATGTTTTGTGGCTTCAGTAATATTAGCATTATATAATTTAGTGAAAAATGAAGATACTTCAGAAAAAGAAAATTCAAAACAAACCGATAAATTAAAGAAAGTACTAGTAAGTGCTGCATTTATAGGATTATTAATAGCACCAACTATAGGATCAGCAGCTACATGGTTTACTAAATTGAATGGCACTATACCAGCTGCAGGATTAGAACTCTTATCCAGTGGAAACTCTGGTGACAGAGGTATGGGCATGAGAAATGGATTCCCTGGAATGGAAGGAGCTAATAATGGTAATTCCAAGCTTATTCAATTCTTAAAGACTAATGCAGCAAATGCAAAGTATCAAGTAGTTGTTTCATCTGCTAATAGTGCAGGACAATATATACTTAATTCAGATATATCTGTAATGGCACTTGGTGGTTTCTCAGGAAGCGATAAAATACTTACACTAGACCAATTTAAAGAAATGGTTAAGAAAGGTGAGGTAAGATACGTATTATCTGGAGGAATGGGCGGCAGAGATTCAGATGATATTATGACTTGGGTAAAAGAAAATGGCAAGCTGGTAGACAGTAGTCTATATAAAGATACCACAACTCAGAATAATCAAATAGATGATAATAACAATCAATCAGGAAATGTAAATAACAATGAAACAGGTAATGTTAATGATACAAATAGTTCCACTGATTCACGAAGAGGTAATTTTGGAGGCTTCGGTGGAAGAGAAATGAATGAACAGCTGTACGATTTACAAGAACTCAAATAAACTCTCTTGATCTCAGATCAAGCTTTTATTCACTAACCGGTATGGAGAAAACAGCAGCTAATAGTACTCTGTATTTACGGAGATATCATTCAAAAATAAACCCTCTTGATCTCAGATCAAGCTTTCATTCACTAACCGGTATGGGGAAAACAGCAGCTAATGGTACTCTGTATTTACGGAGATATCACTTACCTATTAAATAACAAAATAGTTCAATGCTTCAGATTCTTGCTCCCCCTTGAATCTGCAAGCATTGAATAATATTTGGCGAAGATTGAAAGGGATGGTATGAGCATGAACGTAAAAAAGGCTATAATACCAGCAGCAGGCCTAGGTACGAGATTTTTACCTGCCACTAAGGCTCAACCTAAAGAAATGCTGCCTATAGTGGATAAGCCAACTATTCAATATATTGTAGAGGAAGCAGTTGCCTCTGGTATAGAAGAGATTTTAATAATTACAGGTAGAAATAAAAGAACTATAGAAGATCATTTTGACAAATCAGTAGAATTAGAGGATGAGCTTCAAAACAGTCATAAAGAAGAATTACTTGAACTAGTACAAGATATTAGCAACCTAGTGAATATCCATTATATACGTCAAAAGGAGCCTAGAGGGTTAGGACATGCTATTAGCCTTGCGAAAACCTTTGTGGGAAAAGAACCCTTTGCAGTAATGTTGGGTGACGATATAGTTGATAGTGAGGTTCCATGTTTAAAACAGCTTATAGATTGTTATGATGAATATAAAACTTCTATAATAGGAGTTCAGCCAGTTAATAAAGAGGACGTCTACAAGTATGGTATTATAAACGGCAAAGAGATAGAAAAGAGAGTTTTTAAGATTAATGATATGGTAGAAAAACCAAAGGTGGAAGAAGCACCATCAAATATAGCTATTCTGGGAAGATATATAATAAACCCTGATATATTCGAGATTCTAGATAACACTAAGCCTGGAAAAGGTGGAGAAATTCAGCTGACTGATGCTTTAAAGGAACTGCTTAAGCAAGAAGCAATGTATGCCTATAGTTTCGAAGGAAAAAGATATGATGTGGGAGATAAATTTGGATTTTTACAGGCAAACATAGAATATGCCTTAAAACGTGAAGGTTTAAGAGAAAGTTTACACAAATACATCCTCTCGATCTCAGATCGAGCTTCCATTCACTAACCTATATAAGGAAAAAAGTGGCTAACAGTATTTTGCATTTATAGAGGTATCATCGCCTAACGCACTCTGACTAACAACTGCATATTGACAAATATAAAGTCTGCAGCCGCCGTGCTGCAGACTTTTCTGTTACACATCTGTCACATAACTGTCTAATTGTACATGATATTGTGCTTAAGCTGTAATAAAACTGACACAATAAAAATTTATAGTATATTCATAAGGAGTTAATAAATTTTCTATAAATACAGTTTAAGTATTAAACTAAAATAGACAGGAGGAGTTAAAATGAAAAAGATAAAGTTTACAAAAGAGACATTAAGTGTAGCAATGGTATTAATTTTATCCGCAATTTTAAATTTTGTTAATTTAAGCATAGAGGGCTATGCAAATGAATATTATGCAGCTGGTGTTAAAAGTATGACACTTAGCCTTAATAATTTTTTCTTCGTAGCCTTTGATCCAGCAGGTTTTGTAACTATTGATAAGCCGCCTCTAGGTTTTTGGATGCAGGCAATCTCAGCTAAAATATTTGGT
Organism: Bacillota bacterium; assembly: GCA_030706015.1. Taxonomy (GTDB): domain Bacteria; phylum Bacillota; class Clostridia; order Clostridiales; family Clostridiaceae; genus JAUZPI01. The sequence goes on along the minus strand of JAUZPI010000019.1, from coordinate 7,540 downwards.
TTCAGTGGATGGAGTATACTTTTGCCAGAAGCTTTGGCTGGAGTTATCTCAGTAGGACTTATATATTATCTAGTAAAAAGATCTTTTGGACATATTGCAGGATTAATTTCAGCACTATGCCTTGCAGTTACACCAGTTTTCGTAGCTGCCAGCAGAAATAATACAGTAGATAATTTACTTGTAGTTACTTTATTACTTGCCTGCACAGCTTTCTTTAAAGCAGCGGAAAAGGGAAAGGTTAAATTACTAATATTAAGCTTAGCTCTTGTAGGAATTGGTTTTAACATAAAAATGCTTCAGGCTTATATGATAGGACCAGCAATATACTTAACATACTTACTTTCAACAGCAGTTCCGACTAAAAAGAGAATAAAACATCTTGTTTTAACAACAGTTGTACTTATAGCAGTATCTTTTTCTTGGGCTGTAGTGGTAGACTTGGTACCAGCCTCCAGCAGACCTTATGTAGGCAGCAGTACAAATAATTCAGAAATAGAACTTATAGTAGGACATAACGGTTTAGAAAGACTTGGACTTAGCAGTAGTTCATCTACTCCGGGGGGAGGAGGCCAAAGACCAACAGGTGAAGGTGCACCAACAAATAATACATCATCAAATACAACTGGGGATAATAAACAAAGTGTATCTTCATCTCAGACAACAGGAAATACTCAAAATAGTAATAGTCAAGCATCCAGCCAAATGGGTAATCCACCAAGCGGCGAAGGCGGCTTTGGAGGAAGCAGCCAATTACAAGGTTCCTTTGGAGGACAAACAACTGCAGGCTTTACAAGATTATTTTCTAAGAACATGTTATCAGATCAAATAGTTTGGTTTTTACCTCTAGCTCTAATAGGATTTATTGCAGCAGCTATAAAAGAAAAATTAAATTTTAAGCTAGATAACAAGAAAAAATTATCCATATTATTTTGGATTGTATGGTTATTACCTGAATTTATATACTTCAGTTTCACTACAGGATTATTTCACCCATATTATTTAACAATGTTAGCACCACCAATAGCAGCACTAACAGGAATAGGTATCACAACTATGTGGGAAATGTACAAAGAAGGTGGATGGAAATCTTGGTTATTGCCAGCAGCACTTTTAATAAATGGTGCGGTTCAAGCTTTAGAAGTATCTTATTTCTATAGCTCATCAAATGCAGCTAAGTTTGTAATGATAGCACTTATAATCCTATGCTTTGTATCTTCTATAATATTGGCATTAGTTAAGCTGTTAAATGATAAAGCTGAAAAGATGAATACCTTAAAGAAAATATTAGTAAGTGCAGCCTTTATAGGATTGCTGATAGCACCTACCGTAGGGTCAGCAGCTACATGGTTCACTAAACTAAACGGAACTATTCCAGCAGCAGGATTAGAACTTTTATCTAGTTCAGGCTCTGGCATGGGTGGTATGTCAATGGGAACAGCTAACAATAAGGACTCCAAACTTATTAAATTCTTAGAAACTAATGCATCCAGTGCAAAATATCAATTAGTAGTTTCTTCAGCCAACAGTGCAGGACAATATATACTTAATTCAGATATATCTGTTATGGCTCTTGGAGGATTCTCTGGAAGTGATAAAATACTTACTCTAGACCAATTCAAGGAAATGGTTAAAAAAGGAGAAGTAAGGTATGTTATGACTGGAGGCCAAGGCGGTGGTCAGTCAGATGACATAATGACTTGGGTTAAGGCAAACGGCAAGCTTGTGGATAGCAGTGAATACACAGATACAACAAGTCAAAATGCTCAATTAGATAACGATAATAATCAAAACAATAATTCTAATGGCAGCAATGATGCTCAAACAAATAATAACGATAATAATTCAACAGACTCACAAAATACACACAATGGAGGCTTTGGAGGAAGGGATAGCAGCGGACAATTATATGACTTACAGGGGGCTATTAAATAATTCACCTGAATGCTGAAGAGTTAAGATAATAGCTTAATTATATAAAATAAGAGTATTTTCAAAGGCGGAGTTTTACTTTTGAAAATACTCTTTTTCGCTGTTAAACTATTTTCTTTATTAAACGATAAGAATATTAGAAAATATATACCATTTGGAAACAGTATTGTAACAATGTTTTGATATACTAATATAAACAATTTATGAGAGGGGCGCTGACATGAAGGTATTAGGCAAGAGGAGAAGCTTAAAAGGAAGAATAACAAGAACAATGTCCGTAGTAAACTTTGTTAGTTTATTAATAATGCTGTTGGCATTAATGTTAGTCTTAGGAGGAGTATTTAAAGGCTTAAGCGTAATACTGACTAAAAATATTGCTAATCATATGAGCTTTGAACTTAGAAATACTTTAGACCATGAAACAAAAAATGGTACCCTAGCAAAGGATTTTTCCAATGAAAGTTCCAATAAGGAGATATTCGGAAGATTAGGTATGTCTTATAGCTTAGTTGATAATGTAGATTTTGGTTCAGATGCAGACAAGTTACCTAAGGGGGCAATGCAGAATTTGCTGTTTATTGATTACAGCATTTGGAATAATGATAAATTGATTTATAACTCTGACCCTGCTGTACAAAGTACTAATATTAAAGCAGGTCAAAAAGAAGATTGGTTTATGAGAATTTTAAATACTACAACAATCACTAAAGTGGACAATGATAGCTCACTTCCAAATCTTCAAATAAAAGTAGCGCTAAACCCAAGATTAATTTATGGGGCATATGTGGCATTGGCTTCTATATGTATATTAATCTTTATGATTACACTATTTATTTCTCAAATATTTTCAAGGATGCTTAGCAACACAATAGCAAGACCTTTAGTTGACTTGAATAAGAAAATCAGTCAAATTGCTTATGGAGATTTAGAAGCTGCTATGAACACAGAAATTGTGGTGAAGAAACCTATGTTAGAGGTAGACAACTTAGCAAAGTCTACTAATATGATAATGTCAAGAATGAATGATTATATTACCATTTTAGCAAATCAAAAGCTGGAATTGGAAGCACAGAATGTAAACCTAATAGAAAGCAGTAATACTTTAGAAAATCTAAATTTAGCATTGGAAGATAAAAACATAAAATTAAAAAATATATTCAATAATGTGGAGCAAGGATTTCTTGCCTTCAAACAGGATTTGTATATTGGAAGTGAATACAGCTTAAAATGCGAGGAGTTTTTCAATGGCAGCATTGTAGGGAAAACTTTGGCTTCATTATTTTATCCGGATAATGAAAATATGCAGAAGTTTATGAATGATTTATTGGCTAAAATATTTAAGTGTTCAAAAAGTCAAAGGGCATTATATATACCTCTGCTTCCAGATGAGATAATAATAAATAATAAAACCTTATGTATTGGATATAAGATAGTTAAAGATGATAGAAAACAAGACAGCATAATGGTTATTATCAATGATATAACAGAAAAGAAGCTTCTAGAGCAGCAAATTGATGAAGAAAGAAATCATCTTCAAATGGTAGTTAAGGCCATAATTAATCGAGAAGAATTCTTGGATTTAGTTAAAGAATATATGAACTTTACTAATGAAGCACTTAATGGTACTGAGGCTGGTGAATTTGAAAGAATACTTAGACAAGTACACACCTTTAAGGGTAATTTCAGCCAATATAATGCTGTTAATCTGGCCCAAAGGCTTAATGAACTAGAAAGCAGCATATATGACCATGGCATGGAATTTAAATTTACTTCTATAGATAAAGATGAACTGAGACAGTGGCTTCAGGAGGAGTTGGATATTATAGTTGCTTATGCCGGAAAAGATTTTTTGGAGCAGGAAGAGTATTGTTATATAAAAAGAGAAAAACTAATGGAAATAGAAGAAGAAATGAAAAAGAATCTAGGAAAGCAGCAGTGCAGCAAATTGCTTCCACTTGTAAGGGGACTTGGATATAAGTCTATAAAAAGCTTATTAAAAACATATCCAGATTACGTTGATAAGCTTAGTGAAAGATTAGGAAAAGAAGTAAAACCTTTTGAAATAACAGGACCAGATATATTTGTAGATGCAGATTATTATAGAGAGGTAACCAAGTCCTTTACTCATATATTTAGAAATTGTGTGGATCATGGTATAGAAACAGCAGATGAGAGACTTGAGAATAATAAAGAGGAAATAGGAACAATCACCTGCAGTATTAAAGATTTAAAGGATAAATTCCAGATAATAATTTCTGATGACGGAAGGGGAATTAATTTGGAGCTCTTAGAAGAAAAAGCCGTTGAAGGTGGAATGTATACTAAAGAAGAGTTAGATAATATAAGTCAACAGGAAAAGATTGATTTGATTTTTCGGCAGGGGTTGTCTACAATGGAAGAAGTGACATCTATTTCAGGAAGAGGAGTGGGTCTTGCTGCTGTTAAGCAATGCGTTCAGGAACATGGCGGCACTATAACGGTAGATAGTGTAGAAGGAAAGGGTACAACTTTTACTGTAACATTACCGAAGGCCATTCAAACTGAAATGAGTACAGTTACACCTGAAATATTTTTATCTGAGATGATGGGAATATCAAGAGATTTAATCCTTAAACAAACAGGGTTAACTTTCAAATGGGCTCCAGTAAAATCTACTAATAACATATCCTTAGATGAGATAACTACCCTACTAAGCCTAAAGGGTACTTTGAATGCAATAGTTATGATTAGTGTAAATGAATCCATGGCAAAAAAATTAGTAAAAGGCTTTATGCTGGAAGAAATTGCAGAGGAAGACTTATCAAGCTATATTGAGGATGTATTAGGAGAAATAACTAACACAATACTAGGTAATACCTTTGGATGCTTTGAAGACACAAATAGCCTTTTTGATGTAGGTATACCTGCTGTATTATTAAATAGTGATGCCTATGTAAAATATTCGCAATCCCAGATAGTTTCCTGTAAATTGAACAATGGAGAAGATGAAATAAGCATTAGTATGCTGTTAACAGATAATGAAGAGACACTAGCGAACTTGGGGAGGTTCTAGGAAATTATGGCTAAAATACTGATTGTTGATGATTCAATTGTTATGAGGAGAAATATAGTACATGTAGTTACTCAAGGCGGTCATGAGGTTGTAGGTGAAGCAGCTAATGGCATGCAGGCAATAATAAGTTATGCGGATTTAAAACCTGATTTAGTTACCATGGATATATCTATGCCCAAAATGGGCGGAGTAGAGGCTGTAGGACATATAATAAACAAGGATCCTAAGGCTAAAATAATCATGGTAAGTGCATTAAACCAAAAACAATTGGTATTTGAATCCTTAGGAAAAGGCGCAAAGCACTATATCATAAAACCCATTGTAGGTGAAAAATTATTAGAGGTAATAAATGAAGTATTAAAGGATAATGAAGGCCCCGAGGAAGAAGAGGAACAGGAAGAATCCTTAGAGCCTGGTTTTTCCATAGATAATGAAGCAGGGAAGTTTATTGTGAGATTTAATTCCCATTTAGGAATGAAGGATCATTTATCCCTAGATACTGCAGTAAGAGGGCTGCTATTTATAAAACCGCTTAATATAGAGTTTAATTTTGAAGCTCTAGATGGTGTTACAGAAGAAGTTTTAGAACCTATCATTAGAATAGGAAGTACCGTAAAGAAATCTGGAGGCAATCTGGAATATAAGTGTAAAGCAGGCAGTAAAATAGAACAGCTAGTAATGGGCTTATAAAGAGTGTTTAAACTAATATAAACTATGATATAATAGTGTTAGGTGGTGAAAATATGGATAATGAATTACTGCAGGCACTATCAGGCTTGCTTGATGAGAAGCTAGGAAATATAGAGAAAAGATTTGATAAACAGCTAGAGTCTGTAGAGAAAAAATTTAATAAACAGTTAGAGTCTATGGAGAAAAAATTCGATAAACAGTTAACAGCTATAAATAACAAACTTGATGAAACATATTTAATAGTTAAAGCTTTGGAGCATTCAGCAGAAGTAAGTAAAGCTGTACAGGATAATATGGTAAATGATATAGCACATATTAAAGGCGATGTAGAGGCTTTAAGAAAAGATTTAACCAATGTAGAAGTAATAACCGCCAGCAACTGGGCTGATATAGCTAAGTTAAAAGCAGTGAAATAAACAGAGTAACCGCCTATGCGTATAGGCGGTATTTTTCTATCATAAAAAGTTTTAAATCTGAGGAGGGAAATTATGATTTTTAAAATAATAGGAATGGCAGCAGCAATGCTGACTACAGCTTCCTTTATACCACAAGCCATTAAAACTATAAAAACAAAGGATACCTCAGGCATATCCTTTATAATGTATCTGATGTTTACACTTGGAGTGTTTTTTTGGATAATTTATGGTTTATACATAAAGGATACAGCCATTATAGTGGCAAATATAGTAACATTTATTTTTGCAGCTATTATATTAAAATATAAGATGGATAATATGAGAAAAGGTAAATAAAATTAGATTACTAAAATTAATAAAAGAATATGTGAAAGAAGAGCTTGTTTTATGGCATAATATAATAAATGAAGAAGAAAAGGAAGTGAGCATGGATGGGACAGCCGATTAAAAAGGAACATGGTGATAATACATATGAGGATTATTTAAATTGGCCTGAAGATGAGAGATGGGAACTAATTGATGGATACACATATATGAGTGCAGCACCTTCAAGGAGGCACCAAGAAATACAAGTAGAACTGTTAAGGCAAATTTCAAATTATCTTTCTGGTAAGACATGCAGGGTATATGGTTCTCCTTTCGATGTCAGGTTTGCTAAAAAAGATGAGTTAGATAAAGCTATAAAAAATGTAGTACAGCCTGATATAACTGTCGTCTGTGACAGATCTAAATTAGACGATAGAGGATGCAAGGGGAGTCCTGATTTAATAATTGAGATAGTGTCACCTTCCACAGCTTCCGTTGATTATATAAAAAAGCTCTCACTATATGAGAACAATGAGGTTAAAGAGTACTGGATTGTTCATCCAACCGATGAAATAGTAATGATATACAAATTAAATGGAGAGAAGAACTATGGTAGACCAGAAATATACTCTAAAGAAGATGAAGTGAAAGTTGGTATTTTCAGTGATTTAACAATAAGGTTTAGTGAAGTTTTCAATGAAGATTAAATAGTTGTAATTTTAATAAAACTCTTCTATTCTTGATGACATGGAGGTCAGGGATAAGGAGTTTTTTTATTTATCGTGATATCAGGAAGGAAAATAAAGAGATATGTTGAATACTAAAGCCTAAGGAGATGGTAGAAATGGTTAAAAGTAAAAATACTCTATTGAAACCTCCAGTTGAAGTTTTTTATGAAAAGGAACTTAAGGCTCTAGCTAAGAATGATGAAGGAGTAAAGCCAGAGAACTGGAAGCTGTCACCTAAGGCAGTGAGAACCTTTATTTTGGGTAGTGAAAAGCCTTTAAAATACAACAATGAAGAAGTGACAATAAGTAAGAAATTCTATGGGGATGATAATTTAATTGAGAGATGCATTATAACTCTTGCCAGCACTAGAGGACTTATGCTGGTAGGTGAACCTGGTACAGCTAAGACCATGCTAAGC
>JAUZPI010000189.1 GCA_030706015.1 Bacillota bacterium | reverse complement strand
TGATGTTTTCCACTTAATCGTTCGACGACTAAATAATCATATTGCTTGGAGAATCCCATGACTTTATCAACAAATTTATAGTAGCCATTCTCCGGCCAGTAAGTAGGATCTAATAATCCACTTCTAAACACATATTCCGGCATGTTGGCATTGCCAGCAATAAAGATTCTTGTGTCATTCGAACCGCCAAAACCAATGCTAAACGTACAGTTTTTAATGCGTTCGGCATAGCCGCTAACGGTTTTTCCTGCAGTAATAATGACGTTGTTCGTGCCGCTTGCTGGGGCTGTCGTAAAGGATACAGTCCCATTCAATCTATCAACTGAAAGCCCTGAACCTTCTGTTATGGTACTTGTTCCGACTTGGGCTGTTACGGTTGTACTGTCTAACCCCGTTAAACTAAGCTGAAAGACGGTATCTGTTCCTGTACCACTAAATGAATCTTTGAATTTATTTCCTAGTAAGTTAAAATCCTCATACGCTGTGCCACCGCCTTTAGGTGGTTTACTCATCTGGATGGTCGGAACGTAAGGTGTAATCTGGCTGACGGTGGTACCGTCGTAAACAAGGTAGTTAGTGCCATCCATGATGTAACATTTTCCATTGTTGACAAAAAAGTTTACTTTTTGATTGGCTAATCCACTGTATATGGACACAGGTTGGTCATTTCCACTTTGTGTATAGAGTTGTGTTCCCCATGCAATTAAGAAAACAGATGTGCCATCACTCTTTTTATACTCAAATAAGCCGTTAATTTTGCCTGTTCCTAGTGAAGTAGTGTAAACTCTTGAATAACCTGTACGCTTGTTTAAGGCGCCGTTTAAATCTAAAGTCATATTCAGCATATCAGGTGACTGATTTTGGCTTATTTCCGTAGGTGAACCAGATACGTTCATTCCTCTGAATGGTTCCAATCGTACTAAAGGTGGATTCTGTGGCTTGATTCTCATTTGTGCCATGGTCTTCCTCCTTTCCATAAAAAATAGGACTCAATGAGAGTCCTTGTTACGACACAATTTCATCCTAATGTATATCAATAATGTGGTTTATCATCTGGAATAATAAAGGTTTGTAATGGAAATACCTCTTTTTCAAGGTCTTCCTTAACTACTGTCAGCATAAGATTATTATCTAGTAATTGAATTACACGATATTCCACATCATTAAAAATACAGGTTCTATCGATTTCATAAAAATCATTCATTACTTTTCTCCTCCATATTAAGTCCTATGGAGAATATAACATTATATTATTGCACCTTAAATAGTTTTTTTGAAGTTGTTAACTATATCTACCAAAATTGATCAAAATGTTCACTGATTATCAAAGGTATACTATCAGTGGCTAAAATATCGTTTCAAAACACCAACAACTTCTTTTGCTAAAAGTAATGCACCAGAATCATTCGGGTGTAGGGAATCTAAAGAATAATCACCAGGATTATTAATGATGTAAGGATCACCTACAGTTCCACTACCAGTAATTCCATTACCACCAATAAGATAATTCAATCTACCGTTTTTATCCCAATCAACGGTTGGAATGGACAATAGTTGACAAGCAGTCCGTATTTGCTCAGATTTTTTAACATAATTTTGGGCATGTCCCCCCGTACCATATGAAAGACCGCATGGTGTAATAAATATAATTAACGCATCTTTAAATAAAGAATGAAGGGAACTATAAATATATCGTATTGCTCCTCCAAAACAGGTACGGTTAATCGTATTGATATCCTTAATAATCGCTGCATTTCCCAAAGAAGCTGTGCCCGTTATAGTTTTTGTATAGACGTTATTCAAAATCGTATAAATTTGATCTGCATACGTGCTAACAATAGTGTCAATATCATATCCATCATTAGTACCAGCTTCAATAAATATTAGATTAGGATAGGAATCTGTAGTTTTATAAATTTGAGTTTCTCCTGGGTCTAAATCTGTTCCAGCCATTAATCTTTTGAGCTTTTCAATTTGACAAGCAACTGTATTTAAATTTCCCGTTATATTCGCTTGTACAGGTCTTGATGTATATGGATAAGTTACCCTATCTGTATATGCATCTCGTAGGGTAGCACTTCCAACCCCTAAATTCACCACATTATCAATAACACTTAGTGATTTTAATTGATTAATCCATAATCCTTGCTCGGTATAGCTATCACCTAAGAATAAAACATTTCCTAAGCGTGGTTTATCATTGAGTAATTGATTATAGATTAATGGATTATCAGTAATGTCAACATACCTTATCGAAAAAAATGTCGGATTTGTGCTGGCATTTGCATAGCATTTAATAAAATCGACATTGCTATCGGCATTAAAGATTATGCTTTTATTAGTAGATAAATAAAGTGAAGCTAAAGTAGTGTAAGAACCATCTTTTAAATATTGAAAAATGGAAACACTATTTGTTCCTAAAGTATCACACGATAACAATTCAATATAATATTTTCTACCACTTGTTACTTGTAAATTAAGGATTTTGGTATTCGCTACACTTGGTTCTTTTATCACCCCAACATTTTTTAACGTATCGTTTAAATTTGTTATAAAATTAGGGTTAAACTGATAATCGTAATAGGATTCATAATCAGGGTATGGAGAACTAGCTGAATTTCGCTTAACCAATCCTAGATTAATTTTTAAATTAGTAAAAGTAACCCCAGAAACAATCCTAAGCTGAAACTTCGTTATGGTTAAGTTAGAAAGAAAAGCTACTTTTGAACCACCTATTGAAGCAGGAATAAAATTACTATAATAATTATTAACTCCTATATAGCATTTATCATAATCAAAATTACCATAAACACTATAAAAGTAAGTTTCACTACTCAAGATCGTAATAGGGTTTACTAGTGGCAAATCTATACTAAATGCAGCAGAACTTGTTCCATTTAAATAGATATCACCATCTTTAACATAATACGTAATACCGTTGATTGTATTATTTTGAACATCAGATAAGGCTGCAATATTATTAGAATTTCGATTAAAAAAGGTTGTACCTTTTGGCGTTACAGATTGATCTTGAATACCTGTTGATTGATATGTTCCACCATCTGCCCATGCTGAACCATTCCAGAAGTACCAATGCCCTGCTGTATAACCTGATTCTGTCCCTGTGTATACATAGTTTCTAGTATGGTCAGTCATATTAGCAACTAGAGATACTGCAATAGGTGCTCCACTAACTGCTCCCGCAACTTTAGTATCTACATACGTTTTATCAGCTTTTAAAGCAACATTTGCATTGGTTGTATTTAAATCTGTTTGCTGTGCCTTTTGAGCCAATTGCGTCGTAAGACCATCAATCTGTCCTTGATAAGATGTGTCAGTTTCATCCTTTTCTGTTCCTGCTTCTACTGCCCATACTTGGAACGGTTGCTGTCCTGATGCTGAACGTAATGTCATGCTTGAGATCGTTCCTGTAACCGTTACACTTTGTCCTGGTAATAATGTTCCTGACTGTCCACCAATGGTGTAAATAATATTGTCTCTAGCTCCGCTTGCTGTTACTTTTACACTGCTTTGAACCTTAACAAAAGGAAAGATAGTGTCCGTTGTTCCCACAGAATCAATATAATTCGTGATATTTTCCCAATCAAGTTTTGTCATTTATTCCACCTCTAATCCGTTTCATCTAAAGTCACTCCATATACATCGTTAATAGGGGCTATAATGGCTTTTTTCTTGCGTTTTAATTCTTCA
>JAUZPI010000188.1 GCA_030706015.1 Bacillota bacterium | reverse complement strand
TTTGCTCCTAGGAGGTCACTGTTAAGGGTGGTAGTTAACCCATTTTCCATAAATAATTTATATCCTCAACCATTAGCCATTCTAATAGTTGTATCTACACAATATTCGGTTTGTGCGCCACAAATTTCAATTTTATTTATATTTAATTTCCTTAGTTGTTCATTCAAATCAGTTTTGTAAAATGAGTTTGCATGTGTTTTGTTGATATAGATATCTGTATCTCTAGCATTTAGTTCCGGAAATAGTTGCCATTCTGGAGAATAAAGGACCAGATCACTATCATTATGTTGAATAAAAATTATAGGATTGTTTTTTTCTCTAAATAAACGAATTCTTTGATTAACCCCATTTAATACATTCGCTAAGTTATAAAGTGGAACATTTTCAGGCTGAACACCAATTTGCAAGTCAATAATTATTAATGCTGTATTTTCCATAATTATTATTCTCCTCATACCTTTTTCCACTTAACAATATCACAAAATTTTCCTTATGTTGTTTTTTTCTTTAAGCAATCTTGTCTTAAACATAAAGAAAAAGCACAATTCTTGCTGCAGAATTGCGCCTTATTGCTTAAGGGTGGAACTTTTACCCATTTTTTATATCAATCACTTCAAAGCGTTCACAAACTAGGAACATATCTTCTAAAAATTTACGTCCGATTGCATTCAACTCGCTACTGAAGAATCTTTCATGAGCTTCCCACCAATATTGGTAAGTCCTATCTCCTTGACCTTCTGCAACAGCAAACTCTTCAGTAACTTCATTCATTGGAGTTAGTGTAACCTCTACCGTCTTAATGATTTCGACAGGTTTGTCGTCGCTGTTTAAAATAATGCTGTAATCCTCTGTTGTACCCCTTAAAAATTTCCTTTAAACTAATTTAGACATTTCCTTAAATGCTTCAGCTACCTTTATAATTTGTTCTTTCGTATTGTAAAAGTTTATTCCTAATCTTATATATCCGTTATGGACTGTTGCAACTATATTGTATTTGTCCATAATATTTTTAATTTCATTATCCTTTTCTTTTGGATAATAAATACTAAATATACCTGAATAATTTTCCTCTTTAAGAGGAGTCATAATTTTCAAAGGTAGTTCATTTATTAATGAAATTAACTCCTTTTGTAGTTCGAATATATGTCTTTCTATTTCTAAAATGCCTAACCTATTTATAAGTTTACTAGCTTCATTAATTGCTGCTATCCCAGCGTAGTTTAAATGACCAGCTTCAAATCTCCGACTATCTTCATGCCACTCAATTTCTGAAAAATCATAATCCATTTGTGGAGGATTATAATTATATTTAGTATTAAGATGGCTTGCTGATAAAGGAATAATATCCTTAACAATCGATTTATCACAATAAACAAAACCTACTCCAAATGTAGATAAAAGACCTTTGAATCCACCGCAAGCAAGGTAACTTATATTCATTTTTTTTACATCTATATCTAGTCTTCCCACTGCTTGAATTCCATCTACTATAAGTAATATGTCATTTTTTCTGCAAACATCCCCCAAGTGATGTAAATCTATATAAAAACCAGTAGTAAATTGAACTGCTGAAATTACAACAGCTTTAGTATTCTTGTCAATTCTATTAACAATATCTTTTATTAAAATATTTCCTTCTTTAAATGTTACAGTTCTAACCTCTACACCCTTATGTTGAAGATTTATCCATGCCAAAATAGCAGAAGGAAATTCTTGATCGCATACTATAATATTATCACCTTTTTTAAAAGGAAAACCGTTAGCTATTATTCCAATACCTTCTGCTGTATTTTTCACAAAACCTATTTCTGAAGGATCAGCATTTATCAGCTTAGCAATATTTTCTTTAGCAGAATAAAGTACTCTCCTTCCATCTGATATTGCCGTTTTTCCATAAGTCTTTATTTGATTTTCGATATAATTAAAATATGCTGTTTTAACACATCTCGGTGGTATTGCACTAGAAGCTATATTCAAATAAATAACATTTTTAATATCCTCAAATTCATAGTCCACTAACTCTCTATCTAATATAATAATCATCTCCTGTATGTAATCCAAAAGGAATCAAATTGCTTCCGTTCCCTTTTAAGCCTATAAAGGCTATAAGATTTAGAATGGTGATCACAATCAAGAACATTACTTTCGAATTATCAACCAACCTCCTGTGAAATGCTTTTCCAAATTATAACATAAAATTCATAACTTTTAAGAATGGAAGTACTTGGGCACCTTACTAAATTAAGCTGACCATTTACTTCAATAAAAAAAGCACTCATCTGAGCGCCTGCTTCACCTTCAATTTTCCGCAATGCTTAAAAGATTTTTTTAATCTAGATTCCGATCTAACAATGCCCCTGCTTGTTCTGCCATGACACGGGCTGGCAAAGGCATTCCATTCTTGAACCACCATTCCACTGCCCATACGGTCGCTGAGCCAAAAAATTGAAGAATAACATCTTCATTCAGGCCTTCATTTTCTCCTTTTGTTACGTCCACTTCAGCTTTAAACTCTTCGATGACCAAATCAAGAAACCGGCTGCGAAAATAAGGGGCACCTTTACTCGCCAGCATGGTTGAAAAGAATAAATAATGACGCTCAAAGTATTCGTACCACACATAATTCCCTTCTTTAAATGTCATTTCAGATGCCGATTGGCAAAGTTCCCGGAGTTGGTTTATATGTTCTTCAATCATCTTATCCAGTAGATCATATTTATCCGTGTAATGAAGATAGATGGTTCCCCGATTCACGTTTGCTCTGTCTGCAATGTCCTGAATCGTAATGTCGTCAAAACTTTTTTCAGACATCAGTTCAGTAACAGCATTTTTTATAGCTTCTTGGCTTTTTGCTATTCTTCTATCTACTTTAGACATTTAATTTCCCCAATCTTTCTAAAATAATCAACAATTTTAATTGATTTGTTGAGTAATCAACGAATCGCGTTATTTTAACCATTGAAAGCATCCTGTTTCTTTTTATAATTATAAACAGATGTTGATTAATCAATCAATATTGATTTTTACACCGGATTTCATTTAGCACTCGCGGAATAATAGCATTAAATTCAAGCAGGAGGTTTTAATTATGCACCGTGTTGAAAAAAGCAAGGAAAAATACAACCAGCTATTTGGCGATGGAGTACCTGCTGCATACACTACCGATCCTGATTTTCAGGACATCCTGAGTCATTTCATATTTGGGGAAGTATTTTATCAAGGTAATCTGGACGACAAGCAACGGGAGCTTATTACTCTGGTAGTGCTTACTACTAACCAGACGCTTCCTCAACTCAAGGGACATGTAGGTGCGGCACTGAACGTTGGGATTACACCTGTAGAAATCAAAGAGGCAGTTTACCAATGTGCTCCATACATTGGATTCCCCAAAACACTAAACGCCATTGCAGAGATAAATGAGGTTTTCAAATCTAAGAATATTATATTACCGATTGAAAGCCAAAAGCAGGTTGAAGAAGATCATCGTTTTCACAAGGGACTTTCAGTGCAGGTAGAGATTTTTGGTGAAGTAATTGCCAAAATGCAGGAGGCAGTCCCATCCAATCAAAAGCATATTCAAGAATATCTTTCTTCCTTTTGCTTTGGAGACTTCTATACTCGTAGCGGACTCGATTTAAAAACACGGGAATTGCTGACACTCTGCATCATAAGTAGCCTGGGCGGTGCTGAAGGCCAAGTGAAAGCACATGTGCAGGGAAACGTAAATGTGGGCAATGATAAGGAAACTTTAATCACCGCCATCACCCACTGCCTTCCATATATGGGCTTTCCAAGAACGCT
>JAUZPI010000187.1 GCA_030706015.1 Bacillota bacterium | reverse complement strand
TAGGAATAACTGAAGGTAAGAATATATATTATATTGCTACAGGAAATTATGTTTGTATTGAAGGAATGGTAGATAGAAAAGAATCAAGAAGAGACTGTAGATTAATTACAATAAATGGTATTGAGGTCAAGGAAAGCAATTTGGTTCCATCCCAAATAGAGAAGTTTCATAGATATAAGATAACGTATCTTAAAGAATCTAATTATTGCATAAAGGTAGAAGCGATAAAGTAACCCTGTAATCATAAGTATTACAGGGTTTTAATATTTTTGTAATATGTATAATTTAGGTGTATTAATTAAATATTAGAGGTTAACACTGATATGTATTTTCTAATATACTAACTGATTTAGGTAACTTACCGGAAGATTTAAAGAACAGGCTACTTGATCTATAGTAAAACCTTCAAAGTCAATGCTATCAAGATTTATGTTTAGGAGTTTAAAGGCAAAGTAGTTGGCTTGTTTTTCTAGCTTGCCAACATTGATTAGACTTTTATTAAAGGCAGCAGTATAGATATGTGTATGTATTATTCCATGGCCCAGTTCATGAGCTAGGACGAATTTCTCAAAATCAAGATTCAGATCATTTCTAATAAAAACTATTTCATTTCCCAGGTAATGTCTGTGGTAAAAGGCATCGTTATTTCGCAATAATATATTACTGGCTTCTAATCTTATTATTTTAATGCCCAGGTTATCAAATAATTCATAGATGTCATTGGTATTATATAAATCTAATAGTCCATATATGTAGTTATCTATCCAATCCATAAAATCCCACCCCACTATAATTTAAGGTACTACTTTTTAAATTTATAGCTTATAAGTTTTAGCTGTCTCAATAATTCATTTGCAAAATCCATAATCTCATCGTCGGACATTCTCTTTATATCAAATCCTCCGAATCCCATGATAGTGGGCTGACTTAGAATAAATTTTATAGCATCCTCAGGAGTTTTAAATTCCCCCGTAGGATAAACTTCTTCCACTTCTTTTGCAATTATTGAATCATCGTTATCAGGTTTATTAGTTTTTGAACCCATTAGCTCATCGAAAGAAACTTCAAGTGCACTTGCGATTTTCTGCAGAGTATTAACACTTGGGTTTTTCTTTTTTCCGCTTAATATTTCTGAAAGTGTAGATTGACCAATGCCAGCTTCCTTAGCAAGTTTATATTTAGTCCAGCCCTTTTTATCCATGTAGGTTTCAATCATATCTTTATTAAACATTATTTATCCCAAGTGAAGTCGGGTTCACTAAGGGGTCACATCCTTTCATTACCGAATAAGATATTATTTCGCTATAGCAAAATAATAAACAAAATACTTCGCAATGTCAAGGTATTTCGCGAAAGAATATGATATTCTGGATTATTTTTCAAATATGTGTCTTTATGGCGAAATACGGGTTTTGAAAATATTTCGCAGATGAGATACTATGTAATCACGAAACACATTGTAAATGCGAAATGTTGAGGTGAAATATTATGACCATAGGGGACAACATAAAAAGAATATCCGCAGAGAAATCAATTACTATTTATAGGCTTGCAAAGGAAGGTGAGCTTTCAAATTCTTATCTTAGTGAAATTGTAAATAACAAAAAGACAAATCCCTCTATAGATATATTACGTAGGATATGCAAGGTGCTGAAGGTTTCTATTGAGGAATTAATAGCAGTTGAAAAGGAAGCTATTTAATGAGCATATCCATATGTTCAAACAGATAAGGTGGCATGTCCCAAAATGAAATAGTTGAATACATATAGTTAGGGAACATTAGGTTTTAGGGAGGTGCAGTATGCATATTGTTACAAGTTTACATCTGGAGGCTGAGGACAAGTTTAAACTTTCAGAGGAGAAAGAAGCTATAGGAGAGGTTTATAGAAAATTAAGCCTTGGAACAAACGGTATTATATACGGTTCTAGTGAAGCTTTTGAAGAATTATTTCAAGTATTGGACAAACAGTTACACGACACAAGTTATTCCGAATTAGATAGAGAAAATATCAGATTAGAAGCCAAGGTAGATTCATTAACAGAAGAAAATGAGGAATTGAGAGAAATCATAATGGAAATCAGGAGAAGGTAAGCTGAATTTGATTAAGGAGAGCAGAAGGGTGAGTATAGAGTTTTGGGTGGATGAAGTTCTTAGATTGATGAAGGAAGGGCACAGCCTTAGAAAGGCCTGTGTTTGGGTAAAGAGATGGATGGAAGAGGCAGAAAGGAGATAATAATATGTTTTATAAGTTTACAGAAACAGAAATAAATAAACTTCTAAAGGAAAATTTAATGATTCTCTATGATACAAGAGAGCAGCAGAATCAACATGTACTAGACTATTTTGATAAAAATAAAATTAATTATAAAAAGAAGAAAATAGATGAGGGCGATTATTCAGCTATTATAACTAAAAGACCTGATTTAGGAGTATATAGAGATATACATTTTCCAGTGGCAATAGAGAGAAAGAACAGTATTGATGAACTAGTAGGAAATTTAGCAGAGCATACTGAAAGCAGAGAGGATGTAAGACTTATAAGGGAACTGCAGAGGGCAAAGACAAAGGGGGTTAAGATGTATTTAATTATTGAGGACAAGGACGGTATGGAGAATATAAGGAATGGTAATTATCGAAGTTTGTACAAGCCTAATGCTTTCCTGGGAAGATTATCAAGTATTCAAGATTTGTATCTTAATGACACCATATTTACCAGTGAGGAGGATACTGGCTTCGAAATATATAGAAAGCTTTATTACAGTGTTAGAAATTATCTAAAACAATTAGGCTAAATAGGCTTTCATAGCAGAAAAGAGGTGCAAGGTGGAGTTACAAGACATAGATTTAGGATATTTGATAGAAAGAGAAACAGGAGATAAATTCAATAGGAAAGGGTACATAAGATGTCCCTTTCATTCGGAAAAAACACCTTCCCTGTCAATTAAGTTCTTTCCTAATGCAAATAAATATAAATTTAAATGCTTTGGCTGTGGTGAAGCAGGAGACGCTCTTGATTTTATTATGAAACTTAAAGGGATTGGGTATAAGGAAGCAAGAGAATATTTAGGGATGAACTCCCAGAAGTCGCAGCAGGAGCTGCAGGAGGAAAAGGTACGGGGATATATAGAATGGGAGATAAAAAATACAGAACATAGGAGAGATAAGCTTCTTCTAGGGCTGTTTCCATTTACAAATGAGAGAAATGAAATAGTTTATATTAAGGCTAAATTTAGAGATAAAGAGGGAAAAAAATCATTATCTTACTACCATATTGATGGGAATGGTAAGGTGATAAACAGACGTAATGGTGAAGAGCTTCCATATAACTTATATAGGGCTATAAAAGCAATAAAAGAGGGTAAAGCAATAGTAATATGTGAAGGGGAAAAGGATGTAAATAATCTAAATTCAATATTCAAAGGACAAGCCTATGAAGCTGCCAGTGTTAAAGGAGTTAAGGATCTAAAGATATTTGGCAATGCAGAAAGGTTGTTTGTTTGCGGGGATACAGGAAAAGCAGGTGAAGAGTATAAGCAGCATATAAAAAGTCAGTTGTTTACTTCAGCAGAGGAGTTTAGATTTATAAATCTGCCAGGGCTTGAGGACTTAGGAGACAACAAAGATGTTACAGACTGGCTGGAAGCTGGACATACTCCAAAGGAGCTTATGACAGCTTTTAATAGAAGTCTTGATTTAAAAAATAAATATGAGTTGCAGCAGGATGGCTATGGTATCTATAAATATATTACTAAAGGCAAAGGCGAGGAAGCGGAAGAAGTTAAAATTTATCTGACAAATTTCAATTTAATAAGCGCTACTAGAATAAGATT
>JAUZPI010000186.1 GCA_030706015.1 Bacillota bacterium | reverse complement strand
TTTACCCTCAAGGAATGTTACAAAAACAGAAGTATCTCCAACGTAGCTTTCTACTGTTTTATCACTCTTTCCATCCTCCTCAAGATGTGTTTTGAATTTCTTTACTAAATCATTTGTCATTGTTCCTTCCCCCTTTCAATACTTTTGGAAATAGAAAAAAGGCTAACGCCTTTTTGCCAGCGTTAACCTTGATTATTACTATGATATATATTTGATTTTTACTTTTGTTACAGCTTACTGCATTATTAACATTATGAAGTGGGATTTTAACTAACTTTATTATTTGGCTTCATTGATTTTGATGGACTTCTTTTCAACTAATACCAGTATTACAATTTATGTAGTTAATCATCAATATTTATGACGTTAGTTTACTTAACCTTATTCATAACATTATTCTAATGGATTGTTAATTTCATACTTTTCAAAGCTTATGTTGTTAAATTTGCTTTTATTTTATCCATCAATTTTGAATCTATCTTCAAACCATAATACATATCATACAAATCAAGCTGAAACTCAATTTTAAGTGTTTCTATGGCTCTCTTTAGTTCCTCCCATGTACCATTCCTAAGATTTTTTGATGGAATAGATATACCTAATGCATCACCTCCATTTACCCCCATACCAGGCATAGGAAAATATTCGACAAACATTTTCACAGCCACTCTTTGATTTAGTTCTTCCCAATTTATCTTTTTATTTGTCTCCGCAAAAATATTATACGCCATACTCTACCTCCGTTTTGATGCAAAACTTACTTTTGATGCATGATTGCTTAAGTTCTTAATAATCCAATTTCTTATAGCATCATCTATATCTTGTCCCCTATCATCAAATGCTACTTCATGGCTGCATTCTATAGAAAGATAGATTCTAAACCATTCAATTCGACCAATGGCGAACCTTATTGCTCTGCTTACATTTTCTTCTCCTACTAGGCAATGGTTAAAGACATGTACAACAGATTTCTTCTCTTCGTTATAGAATTCAGTAGTGATACTTCCCCAATCTAAATCAGTGATTTTACTCATAAACTCTTCCACCTTTCTACTTAATCAAATCAGCTTCACTCTGAATTTTTATGCTAATTTCTCTTCTAATGCAAAACTCAAAAATCTCTATTAACCGATTGATTAAATTCTTTCCCCCTACTGTTATAAAACATTCCGAAAGAATTGACGCTTGCAAACCTTTGAGAAAAGATATAGGTGGCTTTTTCAATAAATCTTCTGCATCCCATATAATTTCTTCAGATTTCATAGTTGAAAATTTCGTTCGGATGTCTTTTAACTCCTCTAAAGCTTGAGGAATTTCTTGAGAAGTAAGTCCATCATAATAAAACTTTCTTAACAAATATGGATACCTACTGCCCCATTTGTTAGACTCCAAATGAAAACTAATAGTAGAAAAAAATGCATGTAAAAAATCACTTTCACCTACTTCTGCCCAAATACCACTATACCTGAACCCTACATTCATTTTATTATCCTCCATTCTGCTATTGTTTAATTACTATTTCAATCGCTGTCTCTGTTTCATTATATATCGAATTTTGCAAGTCTAACAATACCTCATCTGTTACATTTTGCCCCCCTATGTCTAGAACATAGGTTTGCTTTGTATTAGGAAAGAAATCTTTTCTCTGCCAATACTGTTTACGAATATTCTGAACAAGATTCGACCTACCAGTAGAAGTAGTAACATTATAATTTTTCACTTCAACAATATGGTCAGCTTTGTATATATCTATTCTTATACTTCCTGGTTGACCATATGTTCCTTCTTTAACAATTCCATTTGAATCTTTTACAAATACAGCTTGGTCAGTATACCCTTTAGCTTCAGTATATGTATTTTCGAAAATATCTACTTCCGACTGTCTCCAAGAAGGTCTCCCAGTCGCAATTGCTTCCGCTTCGGTAACATCAGTTATACCTTCAGCTATAGCTTCTGCATCAGAAATGCCCGCTATAGCTGCTTCAGCTTTACCCGCTCCCTCAGTTCCTGCGCCTTCTATCGCTTTTATTAAATTTGATGCATCATTTACTCCATTTTTCGCCGCATTATAAGCAATATTACCAAACTCTGCAGCCCCTACCAAACCTGCAACAACAGCTACTGCACTTCCTGTGGCCGTTACAGCAACAGCTGGAGTAAGAGTTCCACCTGAGAATATTTCTAGAACGCCTGAAGCTGCTACACCTGAACACCCTTCTATAAAAAGATTTATACAATCGCCTAATGCTATCAAACCACCAGTGAAAAGTACTGCATCAGTAACAACTTTGCCCGCATAATAAGGATCTTTAAGAGTAACTTTACTCTCAAGCGCTTCAAGACCGCCATTCTTATAATCTTCTAATATTCTATACTGATACGCTGCATAATCTCCTCCAAAAAATGTGTTTAGAGCTGTTTGAATAATATTCAAATTTTCTAATTCATTATTTACAAGAGAAGCAAACATACCTAGTACAAAATTTCTAATCACCTCTTCAGGAAACATATTCTTACCGTCAAGTGTATATTTTCCTGATATATTTAGAACTCCATCAGTCTGATTAATATTACCTCCTATTTGATCTAAATATCCATCAATCTTTAATTCATACCCATTTAAATTAAGATTTGAATTTACAAGCTTTAGATTAATGCCAAGTTCTGTGTTATCAATTAATGTTATATTAGAATTTAATAATGTTAGCGTTTTATCACCAAGTATATTGTCCATTCCGTATAAATTATTTTTTATGCTTATTGGTGTTTCAAATATTATACCCGATGATTCTATACAATCCAATATAGCAAATGATGAATTTGATGAGTTCATACTTACTAATTGATTGTCATATCCATCTAAAACTACTTTATTGTTTCCACTAGCTGCAAATGAATAAGCATTGCCCCATTGTGAAAAATCCCCTTCTATTTCTAGTACTCCATCAGTTAAGCAACCTATCTCATTATAATCTGTACATATAGCGAAGTTTCCACCTACATAAATATAATCCCACTCATTTGTCATAATTAAACTAGAACAATTTTGTAATGTATAGTTTCCTAATATCCATAAACATCCACCACAATATTTACCGTTCCTCCAGTTTGTATCACACTACCATTAGTATCTAACTCTCCATGTGATAAATCAATACTACCTCCCGATACTATAACGTCGCCTTTTACATCTAATTCTCCACCTGATAAAGCTATTGTTCCATTAGATAAATTCACTTTTCCAGTAACATCTACATAGCTGCCTCCTAAATCAAATGCTCCGCCTAATATATTTAAGTCCCCGTTTATTGTTAGATCATCTGATAGTGGTGTTAATAGCTTTATTAATTTTAATGAGGAATTTATAACTCCTCCTATTAATTTATTAACTGTTACACCTGCATAAAATACTACATTTCCATTAGGATTATTTATTTGAAGTATATTAAAATATGACTTATCTGGTACAGCAAAGCTTACTGTTTGAACTCCACTTCCACTTAATATTATCTTATTGGTTCCTCAGAACGATATGCCAGCTTTACTCTATCTTTAGCAATATCTACAACAATATCTTTTGTGCAGCCATTATCACCAAGTACCTGTTGAAGGAATGAATACTATTGACTTTCTTATTGATAGTTGATAACTCATACTGGTTCTCAATGAGATAGTTCCTATAACTGGTAACGTAGAATCTCTTCGTCTCTCCATTGAAATCTACTCCTTTACCCTCAAGGAATGTTACAAAAACAGAAGTATCTCCAACGTAGCTTTCTACTGTTTTATCACTCTTTCCATCCTCCTCAAGATGTGTTTTGAATTTCTTTACTAAATCATTTGTCATTGTTCCTTCCCCCTTTCAATA
>JAUZPI010000185.1 GCA_030706015.1 Bacillota bacterium | reverse complement strand
CGTTGTGGCCATCTTTTTTCTTTTGGATCTTTTCTAAAAGATTGTTGCTATTAGAAAAATTAATTGTATAATATTGGAAATAAATGATAGGTCTGTTAATATCTAATTAGGAGGTGTTTAGATGAAATTAAAGAGTTTCTTAGTTACCTGTTCGGAACTAAGTTATGGAGTGAATGCGATGGTGAAATTAGGAATCTAACATTTGGGTATGATGATAAAAAAATCTTAAGCAATCTTTCTGTTGAATTTGAAACAAAAAAGGTAAATGTAATTCTAGGTCATAATGGTGCTGGTAAAACTACTTTATTTGACTTGCTAACTGGAGTACTTATTCCGAGCGAGGGAATTATTAATGCTCCACATGAGAATGAAATTGTTTACCAATTACAAGGCATTCCTTTTCTAAATATTTTAAAAGGAAAAGATATTGTTTCTTTATTCCTAAAGTCGGATGTTAATAAAGAAATTAGCAAGATTACAATGGAATCCTTTCATTCATTGGATACAAGAGAAAAAGAATTATTAGAAAGACTTTGGAATTTACCAGTAGGAAAAATGTCCTTAGGGGAGAAGCGATGGCTAATTGTATCATTAATATGCCAGATGGATAGAAAATTATATATCTTTGACGAACCTACAAGTGGAGTTGATCCTGATTCAAGAATTAAGTTAGTAAAGCGATTAGAGGAGCTCTCAAAAAAGGAAAATACATTAGTACTAATGTCTACTCATATTTTACACGAATTAGAGTATTTGGATTGTATTTTATATCTACTCCATAATGAAAAGATAATATTTCAAGGCACTTATAATGAATTTTTAACGCTTACGGAAACAAAAAATCCAGACATTGCTTTTTATAAGTTAACCACAAGCATCTAAGAGATTAAGCACCAAAGATAAAAGGTGTAAGAGTAATAATCAGTGCTGCAATAACATTTTTTGTTTGAATTAATCTTGGACGTGTATTCTTTAATAGAAGATATAAGGAGTTGGAATCGTTGACAGAAAATAAATGTCCAAAGTGTAATGGTGCTGAATTTGCTGAAGGTACTGATTTTATGCCAATTAAGCCTTTAAATAAAAAGTTTTCAATGGGATCTAATAAGATTTATACTTTTTGTTTGAGTTGTGGAGAGGTTATTTCCACACGAATTGAAAATCCGAATAAGTTTAAAGAGTAGCTCTCAGCCATGTTCAGCTACAGGTAGCAATAAGTACAGGCCTACATGCACGATACATAGAAACGTGTATATCACTAAATGTGCGGTTAGCAGTGGATGAGTAAGAATAAGCAATTTGAAAATCCATGGTATGTTATAGGCATATGAACGGCTAACAACTGCGTTACTGTAATACACAGATCGCTTTTTTAAAAAATAATCGTTGTAGAGGGAGGTAATTCACCATGGTGAATCGGGCAATAAATATTATTGTTACAAACTATGATGAAAACTGGGTTCAATTATTCAAGAATGAAGCAAATAAAATCCATGAAATTCTCAATGATGAAATCGTTGAAATTCATCATATAGGTAGTACAGCTGTGCCGAATTTAAAAGCGAAACCAATCATAGACATTATGCCAATCGTTAAAGATATTGAAATGGTTGATGCGTTTAATGCAAAGATGATTGAGATAGGATATGAGCCTCTTGGGGAGTTTGGGATCAGCGGAAGAAGGTTTTTCCGAAAAGGTGGGGAAAATAGGACCCATCATGTACACATGTTTCAATTTGATAACGACTTGGAAATTGAACGCCATTTAGCTGTTCGCGATTATTTAAAAATACATAAAAAAGATGCAATAGAATATGGAGAGTTGAAGGCACGACTTGCCAATGAGTTCCCTAAGGACATTGAAGGATATTGTGATGGTAAAGATGAGTTTGTCAAAAACCTGGAACGGCGAGCCATTGAATGGCGAAAAGGTAATAAGTGATAATGTTTTTCTATCGCTTAGCCATATAGTAAAACTTACCGATTGTCGAGCCGGTAGGTAAAGAACGAGGTATCGTTTTTCTTATTAGCAAAAAAAGAATCCACCCTTGAGCTAGGTACTCAGGTGGATTCTTTCACTAGATATTCAACGCCTTTGTGGGTACCGTCTATTTTAGCCGGACATGTTTGCAGCAAAAGTGAATCGTTGTAAAGGATAAAAAAAGTATTGGCTCCTCCATCGCCAAATACCATGATAGCCACACACGCTATCCCCACTACTATACATTTTAAAGTTGTAATGTTAATAAAATAAGTCTTAAATGTTATCGACTTGTGAATGATTTATTAAATAAAAATCAAATGAAAGGCATGTACCGTTCAACTATAGAGAGCTTTACTTGAAGTATTGGCCACCTTTCTTGGATGGTTTTTTCTTGTTGAACGAAAGAAATTCCTCGTATATTTGACTCGGGACTCAAAATGGGACGCTGAAAAATCATATATTTTCCATTCAAATGGTTTTATTTGATTATCTTTTTTAGCCCCAATATTGGTGATACCAAGGCATGTATTGAATTTGTTGGTATTGCTGACTATGTTGTTGATTTTGAAACGGTTGATTTACAAATTGATGAGGCATATTTTCATTTTCTCTATTGCAGTTCTTGTATGGTCCTATATAAGTTGAGGGTTTAACGGGTGAAATGGCTTGTTTCCATTCATTTTCATCGAGACAATACGTATGCGCCATAATATTTGTTGGAGTAAATTTTAAGATGTCAGAACCTAAAATCACCTCGGGAGTCGGTGCATTAAAAATTGCTAAAAGATGAGTGTTATCAACAGTAGCTACTTCATAATGCCACCAACCTTGGGGTATGTTTGCCACTTGTCCGGGGGTAATCGAGTAATTGAGAATTTGTTTGGTGAATGGGTTGAGTATAGATACGGTTGCAGAACCAGAGATGCAATAGACTAACTCGGATGCATTTTGGTGATAGTGCGGTTCTATAACATTATTTGCACTTAGAAAAATGTCTAGCAGAGACAAATTTTCCAATGTATTTAATTGTTTAACACCTAATACGTTAATAAAGTTGCTGTTATCCATTTTAAACAAGGGACTATTATTTACGTCAAATGTGTATTGAGTTGATGGAGACGTGTAATCCATATATGAAACCATTAACTTTCCTCACCTCTTTTATTCGGTATAAAAATAAACTTATAGGCATGGTATGCACTTCGAATTAGTCCGGTGTGAGTAGTGATTAAAATTTAATCAATAGGCAGTTCCACCAATTTATGAAATAGAAGAAATGGGGCTGATGACACTGATTGTGGGTCATTCACACAAAATGCCGAAAATGAGGGCCGACGTAATTAACAATTTACTTTTAGAACACATGGCACCATATTTCTCTTAGTACTAAATCATAAAGAAAAAAGTATTATTAATATTAGATACCGCTGGACTGTCACATACCCTACTAGGGATATGGACTTCATTGGCAAGCAGCAAGAATGTAGTATCTGGGATAATACAAGAAAAGTTTGATTGGAGGAATTGGGTTATGAAAGCTGTTGTTTATAGAAAATACGGACCACCGCATGTTCTACAACTCACAAATGTTGAAAAACCTATTCCAAAGGATAATGAAGTACTAGTAAAGGTATGTGCTTCATCTGTAAATCCATTAGATTGGCATACTATGAGAGGAACACCATACCTCTTACGCCTACAGGCGGGGCTAATCAGACCAAAGAATATTAGGTTAGGAACAGATATGGCGGGGAAGGTTGAAGCGGTGGGAAAGAATGTGAAGGAGTTTCAACCAGGAGATGAAGTGTTCGGAGGAGGAAACGGTACTTTTGCTGAATATGTGTGTACTTCAGAAAAATTATTAGTGAAGAAACCTGCCAATGTGACTTT